>JAERMP010000001.1 GCA_016844515.1 Thermoleophilia bacterium
TGTCGACGTCGTCGACCTCAACGACAACCCCCGGGCCCGGGCCCGGATGAGCGGGCTGATCGCCTCGGCGACGATCGAGCGCGTCGTGGGCCTGGAGACGATCCCGCATCTCACACCGCGCGACTCGTCGATCGCGGGGCTCGAGTCGATGCTGCTCGGCGCGCACGCGGAGGGGATCCGGAACGTCCTCGCCGTGACCGGTGACCCGCCCGAGGCGGGCGACTACCCGGGTGCGCGCGGGGTGTACGAGGTGGATTCGATCGGGCTCTCCCAGATCATCAGCCGGATGAACGCGGGGGAGGACTACAACGGCCGCGAGATCGATGCGCCGACCTCGTTCTTCCTCGGTGTGGCCGTCAACCCGGCGGCAGACGACCTTGACTACGAGATCGAGCGCTTTCAGAAGAAGCTCGAGGCGGGAGCACGGTTCGCGATGACTCAGGTGCTCTTCGACCTCTCGTACCTGGACGAGTTCCTACGTCGGCTCGGTGGCTCGTGCCCGATTCCGCTCCTCGTAGGGATCTTCTACGTCCGCAGCTACTCACTGGCGCTCCGGCTCCACAACGAGGTGCCGGGGATCGTCGTGCCCGACCACGTCCAAGCGCGGCTACGAGACGCCGGGGCGAACGCCGCGGAAACCGGCCTCGCGCTTGCCCGCGAGCTGCTCGAGGCGTCGCGCGAGCGCGCCGCCGGCGTCTACGTCATCCCGCCCTTCCGGCAGCCGCACGCCGCGCTCGATCTGTTCGCGTAGGCGCCCCGTTCGGGGTCTGGCTTAAGCCAGACCCCGTGCACTGGTTCACCGGGCGCAGTCGGTCGCGGCCACGGGTCGCGACCCGACCTGCGCGAGCGTCTTCCGGACGAGCTCAGCGGGAATTCCGTATCCCCCACGCTCCCCTGGGCGCCGGGCGAACACGGTCGTTCGCACGCGCCCCTGCGCGTCGATGCCGGGACCGCCCGAGCTCCCGGGCTCGACGAGGCCGCGGAGCGTCGTCACCTGGCGGCTGACCGGCCCGCTGTCGTAGGCGTCGCGGCTCAGGACCTTCCGCGTCCCGCCGAGCCGTCCCGGCGTCCGCGTGAGCGGGCCGTTCCTCGGATACCCGACGAGTGCGACCGGTGTGCCCCGGTCGGGCTCGACCAGGACGAGAGGGCGACCACGCAGGCCGGGAACCCGCAGCACCGCAAGATCGTTGGTCACGTCGAACCCAACCACCGTCGCCGTGTACGCGCGACCGTCGGGAAGATCGACCCGTGGCTGCGCGATGCCGGCGACGACGTGCGCGTTCGTCACGACCAGGCCGGGCTGCGCAATCCAACCCGAGCCCTCGATCCCGAGCCCGCACGCGATCCCGGTGACGCGGACGACGCTCTTCGAAGCACGGATCACATCCGGATCCTTGGCAAGCGCAGCGTCCGGGGGAGGAACGATCGCCGGCGGGCCGAGGAACACCCCGATCGGATCGACGCGCTCCAAGGTCTCGATCAGGCGCTCAGGCGGGAACTCGTCGTTGATGCGCGACAGGATTGCCGAGCGCTGCACCTCGCGTCGCAGGTCGGACTGGCCGGGCAGATACAGGAGCACCGCGCCTACCGCCCAGCACAGGAGAACGCCCGCCGCGAATCCGAGCACGAGCCCTGCGATCGAGTCGAGCAGGCGGATGCCGGGAATCACGCCGAGGCTCGTCCGCAGCACGCCTGCGAGCATCCCCGCGAGACCTCGCATGAGCGAGCCGAGGAGAATCGCGGAGCCCAGCGCGACGAGCGGGACATAAGGGGAGGCATCGCGAAGGAGCTCGGGGGCAAGGCGCGCACCGAGGTAAGCCCCGAGCGCAAACCCGGCGAGTGAGAAGGCGCCGCGAAGGAACCCGGTCGCGAGCCCATAGAGCGCAGAGACGGCGATGACGGCGAGGACGACCCAGTCGGCGGTGGACACGTTCCGTGAGGCTACGTCCCGCGTGCTCCGATCCCTGCCGCCCGGCTACACTTCCGCGGCCTAGGGGGCGTAGTTCAGTTGGTTAGAACGCCGGCCTGTCACGCCGGAGGTCGCGGGTTCGAGTCCCGTCGCTCCCGTCTTTTAAAGTGCCTGCAAATAGGCACTTGCCGTTGTCCCCTCAGATGCGAGCGAGGCCGCTTGTGGCCCAATCATGGCCCGTCGCCCAAACGGCAAAATACCTGCAAAATGGCGCTTTCGCACAGAGGCTTGTGAGCCGGTCGCACGAACGAAAACAGTTCACGCCCTGTCTCCGAAGGGAGCTGCTAGGTCACATGATTCCGGCGAGCACCCGCAGCGTGCGCGGGACGGCCGCCTTGACATCGCCGTCTACTCCTGCACCGCTAGGAGCTGGCCCGGGCCAGACGCCTAAACGAGCCGGTGCTGTGTCGCCCACTGCGCGAGCTCGTGCCTCGTCGAGAGCTGGAGCTTGCGCAGGACGTTCGAGACGTGGCTCTCGACGGTCTTCACCGACAGGTGCAGCCGCGCCGCGATCTCCTTGTACATGTAGCCGCGCGCGATCAGCTGCAGCACCTCGCGCTCGCGCGGGGTCAGCTCGTTCAGCTCGGCGTCGCCACCGACGCGTTCGCCGGCGCGGAAGGCGTCGAGCACGAAGCCCGCAAGACGCGGCGAGAACACGGCGTCGCCGGCTGTCACGCGCACGATGGCTTCTGCCAGCTCTTCGCCGGAGATCGTCTTCGTCACGTAGCCGCGCGCGCCCGCGCGGATCACGCTGATCACGTCCTCGGCTGCGTCCGACACCGAGAGCGCCAGGAAGCGAACGCCGGGGCGCTCGGGCGCGACGGCGTTGATGACCGCGTCGCCGCTGCCGTCCGGCAGGTGCACGTCGAGGAGAACCACATCCGGGTCGAGCTCCTTGATCAGCGGCACCGCGTCGGCCACGCTTCCCGCCTCGCCGACGACGTCGACCACATCTCCGATCTCCGCCCGGATGCCGGCGAGAAAGAGCGCATGGTCGTCGACCAGGACGACGCGCGGCTTCACGACTGCCCCCGCGGCAGACGCAGCTCGACCTCGGTTCCCTCGCCCGGCGCGCTGACGATCGTCGCTCGCCCTCCGGCGCGCTGGAGTCGACCTTCGATCGACTCGCTGAGACCACGCCTGTCGGCGGGCACGGCCGAGCGGTCGAAGCCCGAGCCACGGTCGCGGACGAAGACGGCCACGGTGTCGTCGGCCACCTCGGCGTAGACATCGATCTCCCCGGTCCCCGCGAACTTCGCTGCGTTCGCCATCGCCTCGCGCGCAGCGAGCACGAGCGCTGCCAGGGGGTCGTCGACCGGACAGTCTCCGGCACTCGCAAGCTCGACGCGAACGCCGTGGATCTCCTCGATGTCGGCCGCCGCGGCCGATAGCGCGGCACCCAGCGACGCGCCGTCGTCTCCGAGCGGCCGGTCGCCGTAGAGCCAGCCGCGGAGCTCGCGCTCCTGTCGCCGGACGAGCGCTGCGACCCGTTGCGGCTCCTGCGCATGCCGCTGGACCAGCGCGAGCGTCTGGAGGACCGAGTCGTGCACTCTCGCTGCCATCTCCGATCGTTCGTCGCTCCGGACCCGGGCCGCCCGTTCGGCGTCGCGATCGAGTGCGAGCTGCCAGAGCCAGGGGCCGACGATCAAGAGCAGCGCGCCGAGCACGGCCCCCGGCGCGAGCACCGTCGGCGTGCCGCCGGGGAGCACCAGCGCCGCGCCGACCGCCGCAAGCAGGAGACCGCCGTACGACACGGGAGCGTGAGGGCGAAAGCTGCCGCCGCGCCGCAATGCGAGCGCGAGCCCGCCGGCGACCAAGGCGATCCCCCAGACGCCGCTGTCCGAGAAGCCGAGGGCGGAGAGGAGCAGCAAGCCGGCGAAGAGGGCGAGCAGCGTCGCCCCCCACCGGTGCTCGACCTTCGCATAGGCCCACAGGGTGAGATAGAGGAACACGCCCACGCCGCCCGCGAGCGCCAGCACCGCGAAGACGAGGCGGACGAGGGTGGCGTCGACCCCGAGGGCTTGCGCGATCCCCGCGCACACCCCTCCGAGGACCCGGCCCTCGGAGCTCAGCGCGAGCCTGGGCAGCACCATTCGCGGCTTATCGTACGGCTCGAGTGATCTGCACGACTCCAAGGCCCACGTGGGCGTCGAGCACGAGCACGCGCGCGCCGGTCTCGTCGAGCTGTGCCTCCGCCTGATGGCCGTCGACGGTCTCTCCGAGCAGGTCGATCTCGCCGAGCTGCGCTTCGGCACGCACGCGGAGGGCGACATCGTCGGGGACGAGCACGCGCAGCTCGCCCACGTCGACCTCCACGTCCACGTGGGTCTCGCCGACGGGCAGGGCGAGCGAGCGCAGATCGAGGCGGAGATCCCCGATCCCCAGCCGGTAGTCGCTGCGGAGCTCTTCGACGCTGCCGACCACATGGGAGCGCTCGCCGACACCGCGGCCGAGGTGCACGTCGAAGACAGCGGTGAAGACCGCCGCGAGGATCAGCAGCAGGGTCACGATCGCGGCGAGCGTGATTCCGAGCCGGCGAAACAGGCGGCGCATGCGGCGCGAGTCCTCCGCGGCGAGCACCGACGCTTCGGGCGCGCCTTTTCCCGCCACGCCGAACCGCGTGATCCAGAGGATCACGGCTCCGGCGACGAGCAGGAACACCCACGCGTCGCCGCGGGGCCAGAGCGACACGGTTGAGAGCAGCATCGCCCCGCCGGCCGCGACGAGTCCGAGGCCGATCACCGGCCAGGGGCGGTCGCGACGGTCGCGCAGCGCGGCGGTGACGATCGAGTCCTCCTTGCCCTCGTCGGGCATGACGAGGGCCGCCGCGAGATAGATCAGGATGCCGGCCCCACCCAGCAGGGTGAGGACGACGAACGCGACGCGGAAGACCGCGGGGTGGATCTCGAAGTAACGGGCCAGCCCTCCAGAGACACCGGCGAGCATGCGGTCCGAGCGGCTGCGGTGGAGGAGCTTCATTTCGGGTGTGTCTGTGATGTGATCGCTCATATCGATTGCGTCTGCGGGGACAACCGCTTGCGGTCGAGAGGCGGCAGCCACTGCAACCATGACGGTAGGTACCAGTTCCATTCGCCGAGCAGCTTCATCGTCGCCGGCAGGAGCACCGCCCGGACGATTGTGGCGTCGATGAGGATCGCCGCCGCGAGCCCAAAGCCGAACTGCTTCAAGCTGACCGTCGAGAGGGTGAGGAAGATCGAGAAGACGGCGACCATCACGAACGCTGCAGCCGACACGACGCCGGCCGTCGCCTTGATCCCGTGTGCCACCGCCTCGTCCGTCGAGAGCCCGCGGTCGTAGGCCTCCCGCACGCGGCTCAGGATGAACACGTGGTAGTCCATGGAGAGCCCGAAGAGGACCACGAACAGGAAGAGCGGGAGCCCGGACAGGATCGCGCCTGTCGACTCGAAGCCGAGCAGGCTCTCGCCCCAGCCCCACTGGAAGACAGCGACGAGCAGCCCGTAGGCGGCCGCGACCGAGAGCAGGTTCAAGACCACGGCCTTCGCCGCGATCACGACCGACCGGAACGCCACGAGCAGCAGCCCGAACGCGAGCACGAGCACGAAGCCCATCGCAAGCGGCACCCGCTCGGCCATGAGGGCCTTGAAGTCCTCAGACACCGCGGTCTGCCCGGTCACCGCCGCTTCGACTCCGGGAATCGACCCGACGGTCCCGGGGAGAACCTCGTCGCGGAGGGCGTCGAGCGCGCGCGACGACGCCTCGTCCGTGCCGCTTCCCGCGAGCGGGATGGACACGATCGCGACGCGGCCGTTCGGGCTCGGCTGGACCGTGATCGGTTCGGCCATGAGGCCGGTGGCGACGGCCTCCTCCCGGAGTCGCGCGATCCCCTCCCGCACGGCGGGAGCCGCGACGTCCGCAGCTTCGATCGCGACGACCGCAGGTGTCGGCCCGCCCGGGAACGCCTCCTGGAGGCGATCGTAGGTCTGCATGATCGCGAGCGACCGGGGGAGATCGTCGAAACCTGCTTCCGCCGTCCTCATGAAGAGGGCAGGCACGGCGAGGACGACCAGCAGGCCGCCCGCGAGCGCGGCCGAGAGGACGGGCCGGCGCAGGACGCGGTCGAGGACGGCGCCCCAGACCCGGGAGTCGGTGTTCTGCCGACGCCGTGAGAGGAGCGGAATGCGCCCCTTCTCGACGCGGTCGCCGAGCCAGCCGAGCATCGCCGGCAGCACCGTGAGCGACCCAGCCACCGCGATTGCGACGACGAGGATCGCGCCGATCGCGACCGACGTCCAGATCGCCGCGCCGCCGAAGAACATGCCGGCGAGCGACGCGATCACGGTCAAGCCCGAGACCAGGATCGCCCGGCCGGACGTAGCCGCGGCAGCCTCGAGCGCCGCCGCCTCGCCCTTCCCGGCGGCGCGCTCCTCGCGCTCGCGCTTGAGGTAGAAGAGTGAGTAGTCCACGCCCACGGCGAGGCCGATGAGCAGGACGATGAAGTTCGCCGCCTCGTCCATTGGGAACACCTGACCGGGTACGGCGAGGAGGCCCATCGCTGCGGCCACGGCCGAGAGCGCGACGAGCAGCGGGATGCCCGCCGCGACGATCGCGCCGAAGACGACGACGAGGATGCCCAAGGTGATCGGGAGCGCGGTGTACTCGGCACGGGTGAAGTCTTCGCCGACCGCCTCGTCGAGCGCCCTCTGCGCGCTCGCGCCGCCGAACTGCTCGACGCGGAACCCCGAGTGCTGCTCCTGCACCGCTTCCAGGGCTTCGAGCACGGGCTCGACGAGCGTCGGCGCCTGCTCGCCGGCGTCGGAGATCTCGAGCTGCACGAGCGCGGCGTGCCCGTCCTTCGAGACGAGCGTCGCACCGCTGGGATCGAGCGGCGAGACAACGTTCGACACGCCTTCCTTCTCCGAGACGGCCCGAACGACATCGGCGAGCACGACCCGGAATGCCGGATCGCCCGCCGTGAGCGACTCGCTCGTGACGAGCACGGACTCGTCGGCGCTGTCGGCGAACCCGCCGCCCTCGATCAACTCCTGCGCGCGCTTCGACTCGCCGACACCCGTCGAGTCCGGGTCGAGCGTCTTCGTGCCGAATGCGGCGCCCACGACGACGGCGGCGATGACGAAGGCGAGCCAGCCGAAGATCGCCGTCTTGCGATGGCGGGCGCTCCAGCGACCGAGGCGGGCTGCAATGTTGGTGCTGTTCTCCAGAGGTGACATTCGGGATCTCCTGGTTGGCGAGTAGGTGACAGCGCCTAGGGTCGCCCACCCAGGTCGCGACGCCTATCCGGAATGACCCCGGTCGAACCCCGAGCTCGACCCTGAACCGGCCCGGACGACACGGGGAGTCGTCCGACCCGTGGCGCTCTTGGCCCAAACGTCAATCGGCCGGCCGAGTCTTCTGCTCGTCGACGTTGTCTTCTATGACAAGTTTCCGTGGCCCACTCGAGGCCCAAACGTCGATTGACCGTTTCGCTCAACCATGCGGTGCCGGGCTGACTCGAGAGTCAAAAGACCTGCAAATGAGGCCGTTCAGAGGGGTTCGTCGCCTGGCGTCGTGGCGCCTGACTCGGTCTGTCACGCCGGAGGTCGCGGGTTCGAGTCCCGTCGCTCCCGTCTCGCTAAATCGCTGGAAAATAGGTGGTTTCGAGCCTGAGCGCACATCAACACGCTGTCACCCAGCGACCGGCCGCAAGCGAATTGCAAGCGTTTAACGGTCCCGGAGAGCCAGTACTGCACGTTCCAGGTCGTCGGAGATCACATCCGCAACGTAAGCGGTCCACGGATGCGGCGGCATCCCGCCGGTGTACGCGACGACGAGCTTCCCGAGGCCATGGGCGTACCAGGCTTCCATCGCCGTCCCCTCGTCGGGAGACGTAAAGGCAGCGAGCACCGCATCGCAGGACTCGATCTCGGCGAGATCGCCTTCGACGATCTCCGCCTCCCTCCCCACCGTTCGGCCTCGAAAATCGCGCCGCATCGGGTCGACCGGTTCCCAGCCGAGCTGCCGAACGAGCGCTTCCGCACGCCGACGGTACTCCTCGGCGTAGGGCGGGCCAGCGAGGTACACCCGCCTCACACCGGCACCCGTGGGGGGACGTGTCATAGGGCCTACAGTACGTTCGATGGAATCGGCGCCGCGCTCAACTGACTTCGTCGCGCTCGGCCACCCCGGCTCGGAGCACTACGCGGGGTTGGAGACGTTCGCCAACCCGGGCGTCTCGCAGGTGGAGATGACGAGCGATGAGCTAACGGCCGTCTGCCCCGTCACGGGCCAACCCGACCTCTACGTCGCGACCATCGAGTACTGGCCGCGGGCCCTCTGCATCGAGTCGAAGTCGCTCAAGCTCTACCTGAGCCGATTCCGCAACGAAGCGCACTTTTGCGAGGCACTCGCGGTCAAGATCCGAGACGATGTCGGCAAGGTGCTCGACCTTCCGCCGGACAAGGTGCGGGTGACGCTCGAGCAGAAGGCCCGCGGCGGCATCACGATCACCGCGACGTCGTAGTCCGTCGCCTCAGGACCGGCGCGATCGGCCTGAACGACGCCTCGGCAGACCTGGGGCGCGCCCTCCGGCGACGATATCCTCCGGCAGCACTTCGTCAACCTCAGACCACGATGCCGCGCGCCCCGGTGCCACCCGATGTCGACGAGTTCCTGCGGCGGCCGAATCCGGCCATCGTCGCGTCTCTGCGGCGGGACGGCTCGCCGCACACGGTCGCGACTTGGTACGCCTGGGAGGAAAACCGCGTCTTGCTGAACATGGACGAGAGCCGGCTGCGGCTGCGCTTCATGCGCCGCGATCCGCGCGTTGCGTTGACCGTGCTCGACCACGAGAATTGGGGCCGCCACGTCAGCCTTCTTGGACGCATCGCGAGGATCGATGAGGACGTCGACCTGCGCGACATCGATCGCCTCGCCCTCCGCTACACGGGTGAGCCGTTCCGGACGCGCGACCGGAGCCGCTTCAGCGCCTGGATGGAGGTCGAGGCCTGGCACGGGTGGGTCGGCTCGCACCCCTGGCCGGCGCGCTCGTAGCACCGAGGTCGGCGTCAGCGCGGCGGCGCGTCGCGGCTCGAGGTCGCACCGTAGGAGCGAAACGCCGCGGAAGAAGCCGGCCGAACCTCTGCGGATGTCCGTCGAGACGACAGGTACCACGTCCCCGTACGGTGGCCCACTCGTGGCCCGAACGCCGGTGAGGCGATCGACGAAGCCAGGCGGAATGGAAGGCACCTGAGCGCGATACGGCCTGCAAATAGAGATGTTCGTAGCGACTCGTCGCCGAACGTCGCCGACCTGAACTGGCCTGTCACGCCGGAGGTCGCGGGTTCGAGTCCCGTCGCTCCCGTCTTTCGAACGTCTTGCTAGACGAGCTGCCGGCGGTCGACGACGCGCTGCAGCTTCCCGCCTTCCGAGCGTGGCACGGTTCCCGGTCCCATGAGGGTCACGCTCATGGTGCAGCCGAGCGTGCCCTTGATCAGGGACGAGATGCGGTCGCGGAGCTCACGCAGGACCTCGTCGGCCTCGACCACCTCCCCGGACAGGAGCTCCGCGCCGACAGAGCTAAAGAAGCCCGGCGTCACCTCCGTTTGCACCTCGATCTCGTCGAGGGTCGCCTCCCGCGTCACCACGAGTCGGTAGTGGGCCGTGAGCTCGGGAACACGCCCCAGCACCTCCTCCACCTGGGTCGGATAGAGGTTGACCCCGCGGACGATGAGCATGTCGTCGGCGCGCCCTCGAATCGGACTCATGCGGACGAGCGTGCGCCCACAGGAGCAGGGCTCCCGCGTGAGGCTCGCGATATCTCCGGTCCAGTACCGCAGAAGCGGCAGCGCCTGCTTGGTGAGCGTCGTGAAGACGAGGACGCCTTCCTCGCCCTCCGGGAGAGGATCGCCTGACTCTCGGTCGACGATCTCGGGAAGGAAGTGATCTTCCTGCACGTGCAGGCCGTCCCGCGCCTCGGCGCACTCGCCGGAGACACCTGGGCCGATGATCTCCGAGAGGCCGAAGAGATTCGTGCTGCGCACGCCGAGCAACGTGTCGATCTCGGCCCGCATCGTCTCGGTCCAGGGCTCGGCCCCCAGCAGCGCGATCTCGAGGCTGATCTCATGCGGCTGCACGCCGCGTTCCCGGAACGCATGGGCCAGCGTCAGCGCGTAGCTCGGCGTACATGCGATCACCTGCGGGCGGAGGTCCGCGATCAGCGTCAGCTGTCGCTCGGTCATGCCTCCCGAGACCGGGACGACGTTCAGCCCCAGACGCTCCCCTCCGTCGTGAAGGCCGAGGCCGCCCGTGAAGAGGCCGTAGCCGTACGCGTTGTGGAGCATCATCCCAGGCTCCGCGCCCGCCATCGCAAGACAACGCGCGTTCACGCGGGCGAAGACGTCGAGGTCGGTTCGCGTGTACGCGACGACGGTCATCTTCCCCGTCGTGCCCGAGGAAGCGTGAATGCGCGCAACCTCTTCGATGGGAACCGCGAGTAGGTGGAGCGGATAGTGGTCGCGCAGGTCGTCTTTGCGCGTGAATGGAAGCCTCTCCAGGTCGTCGAGCGATCGGACGTCCATCGGGCCCACGCCGGCCTCGTCGAGTTTGTGCCGGTAGAACGGAACACGCTCGTGCAGGTAGGAGATGAGCTCCCGGAGCCGCTCGGTCTGAAGCGTGCCCAGCTCCTCCCGGGGCATGGTCTCGAGCTCGGGCTCGAGGATCATGGTCCGCCGCGGAGGTTGAAGTCCACCTCAGGCCGTCTCGACTCGACCGCGCTCTTCCTCGAGCTTCCGGAGCTCGACCCGCCGGATCTTGCCGCTGCGCGTCTTCGGCAACGACTCGACGAACTCGATCTCGCGCGGGTACTTGTAGGGCGCCGTTACGCGCTTCGCGTGCTCCTGCAGCTCCCGGACGAGCGCGTCGTTTGCCTCATACCCCGGCCGCAGCACGACAAACGCCTTGACGATCTGCCCGCGATCTGGGTCCGGCTTGCCGATGACAGCGCTCTCGGCGACCGCAGCGTGCTCGAGGAGCGCGCTCTCCACCTCGAACGGCCCAATCCGGTAGGCGGCCGACAGGATGACGTCGTCGGCGCGGCCTGTGAACCACAGGTAGCCGTCCTCGTCGCAGGTGGCCCGGTCGCCCGTGACGTACCAGTCGCCGCGGAACACCGCCGCTGTCTCCTCGGGCGCGTTCCAATACGAGGAGAAGAGAGTTGGTGGACGGCCCCTGAGAGCGATGTCGCCCTCCTTGCCGGGAGGCAGCTCGTTCCCTTCCTCGTCAATCACCGCCACGTCGTGGCCGGGCGAGGGAACCCCCATTGACCCGGGCCGGATCTCCATCCCGGGGAAGTTCCCGACGAGCAGCGTGTTCTCCGTCTGCCCGTACCCGTCGTAGATGGTGAGCCCGAACGCGTCGCGGAAGGTCTTGATCACCTCCGGGTTCAGCGGCTCCCCGGCGGAGACGGCATGGCGGATACCGGAGAGGTCGAAGCGGTCGAGGCCCTCGATCTTCGCCATCAGCCGATACTCGGTCGGCGCCTGGCAGAGCACATCGACCCCAAGGCGCGCCAGCAGCTCGAAGCGCTCGACCGGGTCGAAGCCGCCCTCGTGCAGGACGATCGCAGAGCCGCAGCTCCAGGGGCCGAGCAGGACGTTCCAGATCGACTTCGCCCAGCCGGGGCCGGCGGTGCACCAGACGAGCTCGCCTGGCCGCGCGTCGAGCCAGCGCTGCGCCTGCATGCGCTTCGCGAAGCACCAGCCGTGCGTGTGCACGACGCCCTTCGGCTCCTTCGTCGTGCCGGACGTGTAGAGGATGAACGCGGGCTCGTCGGCGAACGTGTCCTCCCCCCTGGCCGAGTCGGGCTCGGCTTCGAGCTGCGTGTGCGCGTCGTCGAGGAAGAGGACGGCCGGCTGCTCGGCGAGGAACTCTCCGATCAGCTTCACCTCTTCCTCGGCCGATCGCTCGGCCACGAGCAGCTTCGTGCCCGAGTGACCGGAGCGAAACGCGAGGTCACGCCCGCGCAGCATCTCGGAGCAGGGGATCGTGACCACGCCCGCCTTGAGGGCGCCGAGCAGGATCGCATGCCAGTCGAGCGTCTTACCCACGAGCGCCATCAGCCGGTCGCCGCGCTCAAGCCCTTGGCGGCGCAGAAGATTCGCCCAGCGATTGCTGCGAACGGCGAGCTCGGCGAACGAGGCGCGCTCGATCCCGCCCTCGCGGTCGACGAAGACGATCGCGGCGCCGTCCAGGCGCTCCACGACATCGGCGGTGAAGTTGAAACGCTCGGGAACCTGCCAGACGCCGTCGACGACTGCGGGTGCGGGCTCGATCATCTCCTTGCTCATGAGGACCTCCTAGGCTGTCCGTGTCGCGGCCGCGGCGTGCAGCTCGCGTTCCTCGATCTCGGTCTCCTGCATGCGAAACTTCTGCACC
The DNA here is from genome assembly GCA_016844515.1 of Thermoleophilia bacterium. Next base: position 12,380 of record JAERMP010000001.1, read on the forward strand.
TTCCCCGTCACCGTGAGCGGGAAGGCGTCGACGAAGCGGACGTAGCGCGGGATCTTCGGCCGCGCGATGCTCCCGGCGCAGAACTCCTTCAGGCCGTCCTCGTCGAGCGTCGCGCCGTCCTTGAGGATCACCCATACGCAGACCTCCTCGCCTAACCGCTCGTCCGGAACGCCGAACGCCTGCACGTCGGCGATCTCCGGGTGCGTGTAGAGGAACTCCTCGATCTCGCGCGGGTAGATGTTCTGGCCGCCACGGATGACCATGTCCTTGATACGGCCGACGATGTTGACGTATCCATCGTCGTCCATCTCCGCCAGGTCGCCCGTGTGCATCCAGCGCGCCGCGTCGATCGCCTCGCGCGTCGCCTCCTCGTTCTCCCAGTAGCCGAGCATCACCGAGTAGCCGCGAGTGCAGAGCTCGCCGCGCTCGCCGCGCCGCACCGTCCGCCCGTCGGCGATATCGACGACCTTGATCTCGACGTGCGGGTGCGCCTGCCCCACGGTACCGACCTGCTTCTCGAGCGGGCTCCCGCGCCTGGTCTGGGTGGAGACGGGAGACGTCTCGGTCATCCCGTAGCAGATCGTCATCTGGTCGATGTGCATGTCGGTCTTGACCCGCGTCATGACCTCGATCGGGCAGGGCGAGCCGGCCATGATCCCCGTGCGCAGGCTCGAGAAGTCGAAGTCGGCGAAGTCGGGCACATTCAGCTCCGCGATGAACATCGTCGGGACGCCGTAGAGCGAGGTGCAGCGCTCGCCCGTGACCGCCTCGAGCACGGCCTGCGGCTCGAACGCCTCGCTCGCGATGACGATGCATGCGCCGTGGGTGACGATCGCGAGGTTGCCGAGCACCATCCCGAAGCAGTGGTAGAAGGGCACAGGGATGCAGACCCGGTCGGCCTCGGTGTAGCCGAGAGTCTCGCCGACGAAGAAGCCGTTGTTGAGGATGTTGTGGTGCGAGAGCGTCGCACCCTTGGGGAACCCTGTCGTCCCAGACGTGTACTGGATGTTGATCGGCTGGTCGAAGTCGAGCTCGGCCGCGCGGGCGGCGAGGGCGTCTGCGGGGACGGTGTCACCCCGTTCGAGCCACGCGTCCCAATCTCGGCCGAGCACGACGCGCTCGCGGAGCGCAGGCGCATCCGCGCCGGCGAGGATCTCGGGGTAGTCGGCGCCCTTGTACCCCTGGGCGAGGACGAGGAGGGTGCATCCCGACTGGCGCAGCGCGTACTCGAGCTCGTGCGAGCGATAGTCGGGATTGAGGTTGACGAGGATGGCCCCGATCCTTGCCGTCGCGAACTGGACGACCACCCACTCGGCGGTATTCGGCGACCAGATTCCGACCCGGTCGCCCCGGTCTACGCCGGAGGCGAGGAGCGCCCGCGCGCAGCGCTCGACCTGGGCGTCCAGCTCCGCGTAGGTCCAGCGGATGCGCTGGTGTCGCGAGACGAGCGCTTCGCGGTCGCCGTGTCGGGCGACGGCGTCGCTCCACATCTCGCCTATCGTCTCGCCGCGTAGCGGGACCTCGGTCGTGCCGTGGGTATAGGACAGCGCACGTGCCGTCATCGCACCACCTCCGTGGTGAGTACTGGCCGAACCGCGCCGGGAAGGTCGAGCAGCGTGGAGATCATGAGATCCGGCGAAACCGCAAAGGGGTACGTGAAGGACGGCCCTCGCTCGAGCTGGGCGACGCGCATCCCCGCCGCCTTGGCCCCCGCGGCGTCGAACGGGTTTGCGGAGACGAGCCAGAGCTCTCCGACGGGAGCCCCGACCCGGGTCGCCGCGCGGCGGTAGACGGACGGAACCGGCTTGAACGCCCGCACCTCGTCCGCGCTGATCAGGTGCTGGAAGCAGTCGCGGATGCCCGCAGCGCTCAGGAGCGACTCGAGCGCCCGGGGGCTCCCGTTCGAGAGCACGCCGAGGACATGGCCGGCGGCCGCGAGCGAGTCGAGGGCAGGCACGACGTCGTCGAACACGACCAACCGGTCGAGCCCCTCCAGCACCTCAAGTCGCTGGTCTTCGCTCGTGCGGAGACCCGCCTCGGCGAGCGCGACCTCGAGCGCGTACGCCGTGACCGCGTCGAAGTCCTCGTAGCTTCCCAACAGGGTGAGAAGCCACGAGATCTGCAGCTGGTGCTTCCGCCAGCTCCCCGCGAGCTGCTCCACATCGCCCGTGAGCGGAGCCACCGCGTCGGCCATCCCACGTGTGTCAGCCAGCGTCCCGTAGACGTCGAAGAGCAGCGCCGACGCGACCGGCGGCTCGCCGGTGAGCAGCCTGTTCTGCATCAACTCGTCATGCCCGCCGCCACCTGAGCCGCCCGGCCCACCGGGGGAGCGATGCTGGTCTCGCAGGCGCGCGCGAAGCGCAGTAGGAGAGCGTCCGCGAACTGAGCGCCGACGGCCATCAGCCCCACGGGCAGGCCCTCGGACATCGCACACGGGATCGACACCGCCGGGTGACCCGTAACGTCGAACGGGCAGGTGTTCCCGATCATCTCCAGCGCCCGGGTGACGATCTCTTCCTTCGAGGCGTCAGGACCCGGGAGCACAGTCGCCTTCATCGGCGTCGTCGGCATGACGAGCACGTCGTACTGGGAGAGCGCGTCGTCGTAGGCGCCGCTCAACTGGCTGGCGAGGTTCTGTGCCTTCGCGTAGTAGTGGCCGCCGTACTGCGTCTGCATGTACTCGCCGAGCAGCGTCACGAGCTTCACGGTGACCGAGAAGTTGTTCGAGTTGCGCAGACGGCCGCGGTGGTAGGCGTCCATCAGGCTCGTGTTGTAGAAGCCCTTCGCGTTCGTCCCGCCTCCGTTGCCGCGGACCATCAGGGCGAGTGGCCCTTCGATCCCGATTCCCGTCCAGACATGACCGCCGTCCGCGTGCCACGGGATGGAGACGGTCTCCACGGTGGCGCCCAGCTCCCGGAGCTGCTCGGCGGCAGCGCGCACGCACTCGTCTACGTCGGCCTCGGAGTTCGGATGGCCGAAGCCCTCCTCGACGACGCCAACCCTGAGCCCGTCTACGCCGTCCTCGAGCCCGGTCGAGTAGTCGTCGACACGGATGTCCACCTGTCTGGGATCGAGGCCGTCCCGCCCGGCGATCACGTCGAGCAGTAGCGCCAGATCGGAGACCGTGGCGGCGATCGGGCCGAGGTGGTCGAGCGTCAGCTCGATCGGGAAAGCGCCCGTGTACGGGACGAGGCCGTAGGTGGGCTTGATCCCGTAGCTCCCGCTATACGAGCTCGGCAGCCGCACCGAGCCGCCCTGATCACCTCCGATCGCCATGTCGCACTCCCCGGCGACGCAGAGAGCGGCGCTGCCGCTCGACGACCCTCCCGCGGAACGCGTGGGGTCGTACGGGTTCAGCACAGGGCCGGTGTCGGACGTGTGGCTGCCGCCCGAGAAGCACAGGTGCTCGCAGACCGTCTTGCCCACGATCTCGCCACCGGCCTCGAGCACGCGTGTCACCACGGTCGCGTCGATGTCGGGGACGTAGCCCTCGAGCACGGAGGAGCCGTTCATCATCGGCACGCCCGCCACGCAGACGTTGTCCTTGATCCCGACGCGCTTTCCGGCGAGTTTCCCGTCCTCCGCGCCCTTGATGGAGCAGCGCCAGTACCAGGCATTCAGGGGGTTGTCCTCCGGCTTCGGGCGGTGGCCGGCGTCTCGCGGGAACTTCACTTCGGGCTTCGACTCCGGCAGCTCGTCGAGCCGGGCGTAGGAGGCGAGCACGCCTCCCATCAGATCCCGGTACTCGGAGAGCTCCTCGGCGGAGAGATCGAGCCGGTACGACGCAGCGATCTCCTTGAGGGTCTCATCGCTTGGGGGCTGGACTGGCATGTTGACCTCCTGTCGTGGAATCCTGGGACCGGCTGGCGAAGCGAGGCATCCTCGTTCACCCTCCGATGTACTCGTGCTGCAGGAGCGGGTCCTCGAGCAGCTCGCTCGGCGCGAGCTCTCGCCTGACCCTGCCGACGTCGACGATGTAGGCGCGCTCGGCAAGCTCGGCCGCAAAGTCGAGGTTCTGTTCGACGAGCAGGACCGAGACGCCCCGGCCTGCGATCTCGGTGATCCGCTCGGCGAGCATGTCGAGAATCGAGGGCTGTAGACCTTCCGAGGGCTCGTCGAGCAGAAGCACCTTCGGGCGTCCGATCATGGCCCGCGCGAGAGCAAGGAGTTGTTGCTCACCGCCCGAGAGGCTCCCACCATTGCGATCGAGCCTGAGCTCGAGGCCCGGGAACTGCGCCAGCACCTCGTCGACGCGCTCCCTGGCGTCGAGCCCGTTGGCGTAGGCGGATACGAGGAGGTTCTCGTGCGCGGTGAGGCGCGGGAAGATGTCGCGACCCTGCGGCACGTAACCGAGCCCCATCCTTGCCCGCCGGTGGACCGGAATCCGTGCAAGGTCCTTGCCGAGCAGCTCGATCGTCCCGCTCTTCATGGATACAAGCCCCATGATCGCGCGCAGCAGGGTCGTCTTCCCGACGCCGTTACGGCCGAGCACGGCGACGACCTCGCCTTCCCCCAGATCCAGGTCGACACCCTGAAGGATCGAGCTTCCTCCGTAGCCCGCCCACACCTCACGCAGACTCAGCACGTCCGCTCCTCCCCAGGTAGACGTCGATTACCTCCGCGTCGCGGTGGATCTCCTCGAACGAGCCCGAGCGGAACACCTTCCCCTGGTGGAACATCGTCACGGGGACGGAGAGCGAACGGATGAAGGCCATGTCGTGCTCGACGACGATCACGGTGCGATCGTCAGCAAGGCGGGAGATCAGCTCGGCCGTCTTCGCCTTTTCTTCCCGCGTCATCCCCGCTGTCGGCTCGTCGAGAAGGATCGTCGATGGTCCGGCTGCGAGCACCATCGCGATCTCGAGCCACTGCTGCTCGCCGTGGGACAGGTCACCGGCGGGGACCTCGAGGCGATCGCGCAGCCCGACGAGTTCCAGGATCTCGTCGGCCCTGGCCGGCCCGGCAGTATCGGCAGACGCATTCGCCGCGAGCCAGACGTTCTCTGCAACCGAGAGCCCCAGGAAGAGGCTCGGAACCTGAAGCTTGATTCCGAGGCCGAGCCGTGCGCGGCGGAACGTCTGGAGCCGCGTCACCTCCTTCCCGCCGATCCAGGCACGTCCCGCAGAGGGCGCGTACCGGCCGATCAGGACGTTGAAAAACGTGCTCTTACCAGCGCCGTTGGGGCCGATCAAGGCGTAGGCGCCTGGACCGCGGAACTCGAGCGACACGCCGTCGAGCGCGCTCACGCCGCCGAATCGCCTGGAGAGGCCGTCCGTCGCGAGCACCAGCTCGGCCGCCTTGCGTCCCGAAGCCGAGGCGCTGTGCGCGCCGGATCCGCCAACCGCTCCGGCTGGAGCGACGCCCGACGGCTTGGCCGCCGTTCGCCTCCTCGCTCGTCCTGGTAGGCGGGACGCCTGCCGAGCCAACCGTGTCAGACTCGGAATCACTCCGCCAGGCAGAAGCAGCACGATGAGGATGAAGATGACACCGAGAATCAGCGGTGTCTGTTGCGAGACGATCGTGTCAGCCCGCTCGGTCACCCACTGGACCACGATCACCCCGACGAAGGCGCCGTAGAGCGTCCCGCGGCCGCCCACCATAACCCAGATCACGACGAGTGCAGCCTGCGCCAGCGTGAAGACCGACGGGTTGATGAACGTCCCCCAGGCCGCAAAGAGCCCGCCGGCGAGCCCCGCGATCGCGCCGCCGATCGTGAAGGCCACGAGCTTTTCGCGACGAATGTCGTAGCCGAGCAGCTCCATCCGCAGCTCGTTCTCTCGCAGGCCGGAGAGTACGCGGCCGAAGCGCCCGGCGAGAAGCAGTCTCAGACCGATGTAGACGACACCGGCGATGACCACCGAGAAGACGTAGAGCTGGTAGTTCGTCAGCGGCGAGGTCGGGCTTCCGCCCGGCACCCCCACTGTCAGCAGCGGGATTGCGGGCATCCCGTTGAAACCGCCTATCTGTGCGTTACCGATGTGGTACTCAGGGCCGGCGGTGCTCGACATGACCGTGTAGAGGACGAGCGTGACCGCGAGCGTGATGATCGCGAGGTACACGTCGGTGAGCCGCCCCCAGAACATGAAGTACCCCAGCGCAGCGGCGAAAAGAGCGCCTATCACGATCGCGGCGACGAGCGCCGTCCCCGACTCGTTCGTCGTCGCGAAGTAGTTGATCGCCACGACGCCGTAGCAGTAGCCGCCGAGGCCGAACATCGCCGTCTGCCCAAAGCTGAAGATGCCCGCCTTCCCCCAGACAAAGTCGAGACTGAGGGCCAGCAGGCCGTATGAGATCCACAAAGTCCACTTCAGCTGGTCGGCATCGCCCAGAGTCGTTCCGAGGGGTATCGCGGCTGCGAGGACGAGAGGCGGCCAGACGAGTCCTCGCCGGTTGAGCCCGCGGTAGAGAGACGAGGCGCGGGGAACACCACCCCTCGCCGGTCGGAGTGAGGCGTCCGTAGCCACTGTCAGAGCTGGCGCTTCCACCGTCCGGAGAGCCCCTGCGGCATGAAGCGAAGCAGCAGGATCGCCGCCCCGAGAAGCGCCGCCTGCCCGTAGAACGTCGAGAAGAGCTGGGAGACGAGGTTGGCCACGCCGCCCAGGAGGGTCGAGGACGCCACCGTCCCGAGCAGGAACGCGGGCCCCGCGGTGACCACGGTCATGAACGACTGCGCGATGTACGCCTGGCCGAGCGTCGGGCTCACGCCGACGGTCGGGGCGATCATGCCCCCGGCGATCCCGGCCAGAGCGCACCCGAGGGTGAAGGTGATGAAGTTGATCCGCCGCGCGTTTACACCCAGCGCCGCTGCCATCGCTGGGTTTTGCGTCGTCGCACGGGCGAGGACGCCGTAGCGCGTCTTCGTGAACACGAGATAGACGATCACCGCCAGCGCGACGGCGAACCCGATCATGACCAGCGTGTAGTCCGACTGAGAGAACCGGCCGACGTTGAAGTGTCCGAGCGGCGTGGAGATACCGGGTGGCGTGGTCCCGAAGATGTTCACCGCGATCTGGAACAGCACGAGACTGAGGCCGAACGTCACGAGCAGCGTGTCGAGCAAGCGACGCCCGTAGAGTGGACGGATCAGCACGACCTCGACGACGGCCCCGATCGCTCCGGCCACGAGCGGAGCGACGAGGATCGCCCCCCACACCGGCATGACGTCGCGCCGGACGAGCTCGACGACCGTGAAGGCGCCGATCATCAGGAACTCGCCGTGGGCGAGGTTGATGATTCGCATCATCCCGAAGATGACCGCGAGGCCGAGCGAGACGATGAAGAGCGTCGCGATGCTCGACGAGACCGTGATCGAAATGTTGACTGCGGAGTCCATACTCGCCGCAGTGAAACGTAACCGGCCCTACGGGACTATCTGCTTGTGCGTGTTCGGGTTCTTGATCAGGTTGCAGGACTCCCCTGCGCCCGGAACGATCCGTGCGGGCTTCAGGCTCTTGAACGTCTGGAAGACGGTGTACCCCTTCTTACCGTTGACGCGTGCCAGGTTGATGTCCTCGATCACGTGGTGCGTGAACCGCTCGATCTCGATCCGGCCCGCCGGACCGTTGAAGGCGATCCCGGACTCGAGCGCGGCGATCACTTTCTCCTGATCGAGGGTTCCGGCCTTCTCGACGCCGAGAGCCCACAGGTGCCACGCGTTCCAGGTCTGGGCGGAGAGCTCGGTGATCGACTTCCATTTCGGGTAGGCCTTGCGGAACGCCGCCTTGAATACCTTGTTCGCGGGCGTGTTCAGCGCGTCGAAGTACGCGTACGAGACGACGATCCCCTTCGCCTCTGCAGGCGTGAGCACCTGCTCCTCGTTGCCGAGGCCGAACGTGGGCGACACGATCTGGATCTTCTTGGTGAGTCCCGCTGCCGCGAACTGGCGGAAGAACGCGACGTGGTTCGCACCGACGAGGTGCGACATGATCAATGCCGGCTTCGCCGCCTGGATACGCTGGATCGTCGACGAGAAGTCGGCGACGTCGAGCGGGATGAATTCCGTGTTGAGGACTTTCCCGCCCCGTTGCTTGACGAGGATCTTCGTCCAGTCGCTCGAGATCTGGCCGTAGTTGTAGTCGGCCGCGATCGTGTAGAAGCTCTTGCCGGCGTTCTTCATCGCCCAGTCGATGAGCGGGATTTGCTGCTGCTTGGGATCGGATCCCTGGACGAAGACGAGCTTGTCACAGACGCCGCCCTCGTAGATGACCGGGTAGAAGTACAGCTTGTTGAAGCGATCGAACACCGGGCGGATCGCCTCGCGCGACGCGCTCGTAATGCCGCCGACGACGAGCTTGACGTTCTTGTCGGCTCCAACCTGCTGGGCATAGCGTGAGTAGAGCTCGATCTTCGACTGTGTGTCGTAGGTCTTGAGATCGATCTGCTGGCCGAGGACGCCGCCCTTCTTGTTGAGGTCGGCGACGGCGAACTTCGCCATGTCGGCCATCTGCGCGCCATAGATGCTGAGCCCGCCGGTGACGTCGAAGAGGGTGGCGGTCTTGATCGTGCTCGCAGCAGCTCTTCCGCTCGCTGCCCGGGCGAGCGACGGACTGCCGGCGAGCAGCGCCCCTCCTGCGGCTACGGCCGAGACCTTGAGGACATCCCGGCGCGACAGCTTCGCCGACCGCGGACCGTCCGTCTCCTGCTCGATGGTGTTGTCGAGATCGTCGCTCACCGCTCCGCTCCTCTCGTGAGGTGGGAAGACGCCCTGAATCTCCTCCGAGGAGACCGGCGCCGAATACCGAGCTGTTCGGACGCGATTATCCGAGGAGCCCGGCTAGCTGTCTACAAGCCCTTGTGCGCAATCTGACCCCTCCAAAAGGAGGGTGTCGGCCCGGGCGATGTGTGCGGGGCCTAGTGCTTAGTGCTTAGAGAACGCCCGACCGCTCGGCCTGCACGACCGCCTGCAACCGCGACTCTGCGCCCAGCTTCTCGAGCAGCGTGGCCACGTGGCCTTTGACCGTGCTCTCCGCAAGGCTCAGCTTCTCCGCGATCGCGCGGTTCGAGAGCCCCTCGGCGAGGAGTTGCAGCACCTCGCGCTCGCGTGGCGTCAGTTGGATCCGCTCGCCGCGCAGCACCTGGGTGTATTCGAGTGCTATGCGCTCTGCAATTCGCGGGTCGATAACTGTCTCACCGTTCATGATCCGTCTGAGCGACTCGCCTATGTCGGCTTCGGAGGCGTCCTTCAGCACGGCGCCCTGAGCTCCGGCCGCGAGGCACTCCCTGATCTCCTGGCGATCGTCGAAAGCGGTGAACACGACGAGCCGCGCCCGCGGAGCGCAGCGCAGGAGCTGCGCACAGAGACGGGCGGCGTTCTCCCCAGGAATCCGAAGGTCGAGGATGATCAGATCCGGTTCGATCGCCTCGGCCTGGTCCAGCGCCCCGATGCCGTCGGCGGCCTCCGTGATCGCTGTCCCCTCCAGCGCCTGCTGGATGAGCGTCTGCAGGCCGCGGCGAGCCACTGGGTGGTCATCGACGATGAGGACTCGCGTCATGCTCGTGCTCATGCCGCGGCGTACGGCAGTCGCACGCGCAGGACCGTCTCGCCCTCTTCGCCCAACTCGAGCTCCAGCCTTCCCCGCAGCACCTCGACGCGGGGGCGCAGCAACGCAAGCCCACCCCGTTCCGCATTTGCGTATTCACGATCCAGATCGGCGCCGGCGCCGAGCGCACCCGGCCGGGTGCCCGCGCCGTCGGTCTGGACCGCGAGTCGCACGTCGTCGTCTCCGTAGTAGAGATGGACGACGATCAACTCGGCGACGGTGTGCTTGGCGGCGTTTCGCAGCCCCTCCCTGACGACGTCGCAGATCACCGACTCGTGCGGCTGGGAAATGCTCCGGGAAGTGCCGCGACAGATGATCCTCACTGTTCGGTCCGTGGCGGTCTCGAACAGGCGGGCTTCGGCTTCCAGGACGGCCTCGAGCGCCAGCGACTCCGGAACTGCGTTGATGCGATGGAGCGTTTCCCGCAGCTCACGACCTGCCTCGGCGGCGAGCGACTCGATCTCGCTCAGTGCGCCCTGGAGACGCGCCGGGTCGCCATCGACACGCGAGCGCTTTGCCTCGACACCAATGGTGAACAACACCTGAGCAACCGAGTCGTGGAGGTCGGCGGCGAGCCGCTGCCGTTCACGCAGAAGTCCCAGCTCCTCGCGGCGGGCATGCGCAAGGGCTTGATCGATCGCGATGCCCGCGTAGTTGCTGATCTCCTCCAGGGTGTCCAACGCGTTGTCGGCGAGAAACCCGGGCGACCGGAGGCCCGCGTACAGAAGCGCCTCGACACCGGTGCTCGCGATCACGGGGACGCAGGCGATGCCACGAAGTCCCTCTTCGCGAACGACGATGTCGACAAAGTCTTTCGTGATCACGCGATCGGTGAGGTAGTCGTGGACTGCCATGGGGCGGCGAACGACCGCGACCCGGCCGCCGAGCCCGATCATCGGCGGGATCACGATCTCGCGAAACCGTGGCCCGAACGCCCCGTGCGTCGCAGACATGGAGTACGCCCCGTTCTCCTGGCTCGCGATCGCGCCAAACGTGACATCTGTCTGAAGAGCCTGTTTGGCGCCGTCGACAGCCGCTTGGAGGATTGCCGGAGGGGTCTGCTGGACGGCAATCGCCCGCGCGATCTCACGGAGTGTCACGGCCGGGCCGCCGCGTCGAGTGCGCCGAGTAGCCACATGGTCGGCCTCACAGGTGACGAATGGTATCGCGGAGAGCTCGATTCGATGGGTCTGCCGCAGCGTGCCAGACCAGCATTTCCTCGCCCTCCAATCACGTCCCGAGCTGATGAGTCGCCTGGGGTAGAAGAAGGCCGACCACGGCGGCGACGTCCCCGGCGGCAGGCTCGACACCCGCCACGACAGCGCGACCACGATTGAGCCGAGGAGCCGTGTCCGAGTCCGCCCCACTCGAGCGAAGGCTCAGCTACGACCGCTTCCTGCTCGTCGCGGGGTCGCCCGGCGGCGAGGTGCCCTCCTCCGAGATCCCGTCGGCGTAGTTGCTCTCGACCTCGTGATCGTCCCAGGGCCGCACAGTCGTGGCCCTAGCCCGGGTTATGCACGAAACCCGAGCGTGCCGCCTTCGGCTGCTGATCGCGTCTTCGAGAACGCCCTCACGGGTTTCCGCATGGATGCTGGACCGTCACCGCCCGTTCTCTCCCTTCGCCGTGGCAGCAGCTAGCGTCGGTGGCGTGAAACGAACCGCTCTCATCGCCCACAGCGGAAAGAAACAGGAGATGCTCTCCCTGCTCAGATCCCGACGCGAAACGCTGCGCGGCGAGCGACTGGTCGCGACCGAGACGACCGGCCGCCTGGTGCCGACGAGCTCGGGTTCGAGATCGAGCGTCTGGCCTCGGGCCCGCAGGGCGGCGATCTCCAGGTCGGGGCACTGTGGAACTACTCATCTAGCTAGAGGCTTGATGTTCCGCCGACCCCCAAGGACGGTTCCGCGTATCGCGGGTCTCTGGCGTCCGAGTCGAGCCTGTCACGGAGCCAGTCGAGCTCGCTCGCGAGCCCGTCCTGCAGCGGGATCGTCGGTTGCCAGCCGAGCGTCGACCGTGCCCGGGTCGTGTCCGCGCACGTTCTGCGCACGTCCCCGGTCTGGGCCGGGAAGCGCTCGAGCTGTACCTGTTCGCCGGCGAGCAGCCCAATGAGCGTAATGATCTCGGCCATCGTCGCTTCCTGGCCGCCCCCGACGTTGTACAGCGCAGCTGCCTCCGGCGTCCGCGCCGCCCGGTACGTCGCGTCGACCGCGTCGTCGACGTGCGTGAAATCGCGGGACTGCGAGCCGTCACCGTAGAGCGGGAACGGCGTGCTTCCGAGCACCGCCTCACAGAGCCGTCGGAACGCCATGTCCGGGCGCTGTCGTGGGCCGTACACCGTGAAGTAGCGAAGTCCGACGGTCTCCAGCCCGAGGTCGCGGTAGATCCTGCCGAGATCCTCGCACGCGCGTTTCGAGGCTCCGTAGGGCGAACGCGGTGACGTCGGTGTCTCGTCTTCGATGCACGGGTAGGCCTCGGCGTCGCCGTAGACCGACGATGAGGATGCCCACACGACTCGTGGGCACCCCGCAGAGCGCGCCGCCTCGAAGACGCGCTGCGTGGCGAGAATGTTGTCGCGCGTGTAGGTCGCGAACCCCTCCCCGAAGCTGGCACGGACGCCGGGCTGCGCGGCGAGGTGGAACACCGCCGTGGCACCACGCAGCGTGGGAACGAGATCTGCGTCTGCGAGGTCGAGCTCGACCAGGTCGAACCGGTGCTCGCCGCGAAGGAGCTCGAGGTTCGCTTCCTTCTGCGCGCGGTCGTAGTACGCCGTAAACGCGTCGATGCCGACCACGCGAACGCCGTCGGCGACGAGCCGCTCGGCGAGGTGCGAGCCGATGAAGCCCGCGCAACCGGTGACAACGGCCTGCCTCATGCTGCCGCCACCAGGTCGCGCATCGGGAAGGCGCGCACACGGTCGCTGCCGCCGAGCACGCCGAGCAGCTCGGCAAGCGCGAGGCGCTCGTGCTCGTCCATCTCTGCGTGATGGAGCATGATCCCGACCGGTGTGCTCCCGGCAACCGCAACCGCATTCGCGAGGAGCTCTCCGACACCGTCGCGCCCGAGCCTCGCACCGGCGCGCTTCGCAAACCAGTCGACCGAGACCGAAAGCTCATCGAGCCCGCTCAGGCCCAACGGCTCCGCTGTTCGGTCGCGCGAGAGCACACGCACTCCGAGCTCGATGAGACACTCTCCGGTCGTCGCGCTGCAGCGGTTCCACGGGGGAGTGAAGATCGGATCGACCCAGCCGTCGAGCCGCTCCTTAAGGCGTGAGAGCCCGTGCTCGATGTCGCGGTGTTGAAAGACCCGATCTCGCGACAGTCCGAATTCGCACGTCCGCCCGGCTAGCTCGTGGTTGCGGTGCGTGAACCCGTGCTGGTGCACGCCGAGCTTTGCGCCTGAGCGGAGCAGCGCACGCAGCTCCCGTACCAGTGGCGTCCTGAGCTCGCAAGGGATCACGGCGAGATCCAGCGGAAGCTCGTACGAGGAGAAGAGACCGAGGAGGGCGAACAGCCGATCGTCGGACCAGCCGACATCGTCGTCACGGAAGAAGACCGCGATCTCGTGCGAGCCCTCGTCGAGGGTGCGACGCAGCGGATCGAGCCATCCATTCATGCAGCAACACCTGCCCGGCTGAGGTCGGCCAGGAGCTCCGCAGAGCGTCCTGCCCCGTCGAGGTCGAGGTCGAGCAGGCGGGGCCGGAACGAGCGCGCTGCGCAGATCTCGGCTGCGAGCGTCTCGGGATCGAGACGTTCGGCGTCGAGCGTCCTCAGCATGCCGAGCTCCTCCAGCCTTCCGGCGCGACGCGCCTGCTCGTTCTCCCGGCCCCCGGCGAACGGCACGACAATTGCGGATATACCGGTCGCGAGCAAATCGAGGGCGGTGTTGTACCCACATTGGCTGACCGAGACGGACGCTGATGCCAGCTCGGCCCGCAAGTCAGGCACCGCGCGGAGCAACTCGAGTCCCGGCACGCCCCGGACTGCGACCCGGAGCGACTCCCAGGCGCGTTCCGGGAGAAACGGCCCGGCGAGCACTCGCAGCTCGAGCCCCTCCCGTGCGAGCAGCGGCTGCGCCGCGATCGCGGCGCGCAGGAGCGGCTCGCCGACGAGCCCGCCGCCGACCGAGACGACGACGCGCGGCTCGCGTGCGGCCGGCACGGGTGGTGGCCCTCCGGTCACGAAGCCCGTGTAGTGGACGGGCACGCGAAGGGGCGTCTGTGGCGCGAACGACTCCTCGAGCCGCGCCACGCGCGGGTCTGCGTGGACAAGCACGGCGTCGAGGTAGAGGTTGGCGAGCATACTTGCGCGCTCGTCATGCGCCTCCTGGTCCCTGCGATCGGTCACCAGCACGTCGCGCAGGCTGCACGCGACGAAAGCTCCAGCCGCCCGAGCCTCGTCGAGCAGCGAGATCAGCTCGCCGCTCAGCTTCTTGCGGCCGAACGGGAACAGCTCGACCAGAACGACATCCGGGCGGAGCCGGCGGAATGCGTCGAGGACGGTGCTCTGGCGGAGCACAAGGGCGTCGGCAACGGAGCGATGGGAGTGACTGACGAGGCTGCCGTCGGCCGCCATGCCGACAGGGGGCAGGAGGGCGAGTTCGACCCCGGCGGGCGGCGCCAGCCCTGGAGGAAGAGCTCCGCCGCTGAGGATGACGACCCGGAAGCGCTCGCGCAGCGCCTGGGCGAGAGCAAACGAGCGGACGAGATGCCCCGTCCCAAGGGAGTGATGGCAATGCATCAAGAGGCGCGGGCGATACTCACCCATGGCGGGCCCCCACAACGGTAAGACCCTCGTCGAGCAGGGCGCCGAGCTGCCGTAGCTCTGCGGTGCGGACCCGGTTGATTGCCCGCACGCAACGTTCCCCTAGGAGCGCCGCAGCCGTGTACCAGCGCAGCTCGTCGGGCTCGGGGAGGACGGTCACGTCTTCGTAGCCGACGAGGAACGACGCTGCAAGGGCTCGCTCCAGGGACGGCGAGAGCGTCCTCGTGACGCGGCTGCAGCGAAGCGCGGCGAGCAGGCTGCCGAGCTCCGCCGCAGCCGGGCCGCGAGACACCTGGTCGAGGTCGACGAGAGCGATGCGCCCGTTGTCGAGCAGGGCGTTCTTCAGATGGGCGTCGCCGTGGAGGCACGCATCGCGACCCGGCGCGAGATGGGTGCCTGTGAGCGCGTCGGCGAGCCGGAGCGCGCGGCCGGCGAGGTCGGGACGGGCCCGTGCGACGAGCGCAGCGGCGGTGTGGACGCGCTCCGGACCGAGGCGCGTGAAGCGCTGCCCGTCGGGGGCAGGCAGGCCGTGCAGCCGCGCGAGGCCGGCGCCGAGCCGACGGAACATCGTCGTTCGCTCCGGGCCGTCGACCGCGTCTGCTCGTCGTCCGTCGACCGGCTCGACGAGCAGGAGACGTTCCGGAGCCGCGTAGGCGAGCGCCCGGGGCAGGCGCAGGCGCCGATCGGCCGGGTCGAGGCTCGCCGTGAGGGACTCGTGGACGAGGAGCGAGCGGGCGCCCGCGTCATCCGCGTAGAGCTTCGCGTAGGCGATCGCGCTGCCCTGCCCGTCTGCGCAGCGAAACGTCGCCGCCTTCTCAGGCGCGTAGGCCGCGAGAGTCGTCTCCGCTACATGCGAGCCCAGCAACGCGGCAAGAGCCCGGTTGTCAGCATGGACGTGTGGCAGCGCGGCAAGCTTGCGGTCGTTCGGGAACGTCCAGAAGACGGTGCCCAGCGCGGCATCGTGCGCGACGCCAGGGAGTGGCGGCGTCCCGACGGCCGTGGGCGCGGCTCGCTCGTACGCTGCAATGCTGCCGCCATCGGTGAAGACGCGGGCTGCAACGAGCCAAGAGCGCCCGGCGGCTTGGACGCGGAAGACCGCGCGCAGGCTCTCGCCGACACGGTACTTGGCCCGTGCCCTTTCGCAGCCGGCGATCTCGGTTCCGAGCACACGCGTGAGGCGCTCGCCGGTCTCCGCCGGGTCGAGCAGGCTGTCGCGCTGCGGCAGCGCCGGATCGTATGCGAGCCCGGTCATCCCGCTGCCCGCCGCATGAGCCGTGGCCGATCGAGCGACACCTGATCGACCCAGGCATCTGTGCGAACCTCGACGCCGTCGCCGCTCCGGACGAGGACGGGCGTCGGCGCGCCCTCCTCGCGCGGCATCACGAGGGTCAGGAACGTGGCGGCAAGCGCCTCGACGGCGATCGAGACGACGGGTGCCACACACTTGACGCCGTACTCGGGCGCGACCCACCCGGACTCGAGTTGGATCTCCAACTCGGCAGCGAAGACGAGCGCCAGCCCCGGCGCCCGTACCGCCGCTCCGACGACTTCGGTTCGTCCCCATGTCTCCGCCGCGAGATGGAAGCGGAGGTCATAGCGATGGCGTCGCCCACCAACGAGGACGTCTTCGATCAGCCAGTACTCGTCGGCGACGAACGCAATTCGCCGGGTATGGACTGCGTCGTAACACGAGCTCCGAACCTCGCCGACAACGATTTCGAGACCCGGTGCGGCGCTGCTCGAGACGAGACTGCACTCGGCGGCCTTGCCCTTCGGCTTGCCGCGGCGGTAGGGGGTCTGGTCGAGCCCGTCGACGCAGACCGTGTTGTGGGCTGCGGTGCTCTTGAACCAGCGGCGGAGGTTCGGCTCGCCCTCGGCATAGGTGTATCGGCCTGGGTCGACGATGAGCGGTCGGCCGCCTGCTGCGACCTCGACGCTGAGCGCGTCGTAGTGCCCGTGACCGCCGTCCCCGAGTGGTCCGCAGTCGAAGATCAGGAAGCGCTCGTCACGGAAGTCGGCCCGTTCGCCCCAGCCGCTCCGTTGAACGACGTATCCCCCGAGTGGGAAGTTCGCGTGGCGTCGTGCAGGCGGGTCGCCGGCGGAGCCTGCCGTCGCGGCGTAGAGGAAGTCGGATCGCCCGAGCTGCTCGGCAGCGAATGCGAGCACATCGTCGTACCGTCCACTGTCGGAGTCTGAGAGCGCCGGGATCTCCCCGTCGGGCCGGTGGCAGTGGAGCGCAAACTCACAGGCGGCCGTTAGGCGCTCGTCGTACCCGTCGGGAAGGACGAGCCCGTGATCGACGGCGTTCGCCCGAGCGCCGAGGAACGAGCGCAGCGCGATCAGGTGGTAGTGCGTCGAGCGCTCCCGGTGCACTCCGTCGGGGAGCACGTCCGCGAGGAGGTTGTGGCCGAGCTCGTCGAGCGCCTCCTGGGCCGAGATCCCGGTGTCGACCTCGGGAAGCGCCAGCGAGACGAGGAGGAGGGCATAGAGCTCGAGGGTGCGGTGGTTGCGCTCCGGCGTCAGGTGCTCCTGGATGAATCGCCCCTGATCGGCCAGGCTGTCGAGGAGCTCGCTCTCGAATTCGGGGGAGAGGCCGCGGAACGACGAGGCGGAGGCGAACGCGTCCCACGCATAGACCCAGTTCTGAATCCGTCGAGCGCAGACGTCGCTCGAGTCCTCGCCGACCGGCACCTGCTCGCTGAACGAGCCCACGAGCCCCTCCCAGGCGCGCAGATAGCGCTGATCGCTCGACACCACGAATGCGTGCGCCAGATCGAGCCCGAAGTAGAACTTCGTCCACTCGATCCGCCACTCCTCGTCTGCCGGCAGGCGGAGATCGTGCCAGTCAGGTGTCCGACCAAGGTCGAGCGTGATGCCGCAATGAGTGAACTTTCCAGCCGCCACCGCGTCGGCGACGGCGATGCTGCGGTGGGCGTGGGCAATCACGCAACGGACGCTGCGCGGCCGGAGCGGGGCGGCGACGCGGGCGGTCATGCCGCCACCTGAAAGAGCTCTGCCAGCCGGCGCCCCAACTCGGAGCCGTCGAATCTCTCTCGCACTGTCACCTGTCCCGCCCGGCCGAGCCGTGCGGCCAGCTCCGGATCGTGATGCAGCCGAAGAATCGCTTCGGTGAGCGCAGCCGCGTCGTCTGGCGGAACGAGCAGGCCGTTCACCTCGTTCTCGACCAGCTCCGGAATGCCGGACACGCCGGTTGTCACAACGGGCACGCCGCAGGCCATCG
This sequence comes from Thermoleophilia bacterium, assembly GCA_016844515.1. Next base: position 29,921 of record JAERMP010000001.1, read on the forward strand.
CCTCGACGAGGACATTCGGAATCCCGTCGCGATCGCCGCTCGCGACCAGACGGCAGGGAAGGCAGAAGGCTGTCGCACGCCGGTAGTGCTCGAGCAACCCGGCCTGCGCCATCGGCCCCGGGAGTGCGACGTGTCCGCCGAGGTCGTGGATGGCGAGACTGCGCCGGATCGCCTCCGAGCTCTCGCCTTCCTCGCCGACGATCGTGGCGACGAACGGTACCGTGCGATCGCGAAGGGCTCTACAGGCCTCGACGAGGACGTCGAAACCCTTCTTCTCAACGAGGCGCCCGACCGCGAGCAGCTCGAGCCGGCCGTTGCGCGACGGGTTCTCGGGCGCAGAGGCGAGCAGTCTCTCGAGGTCTGCGTTGAGGCCGTGGTACACGAGATGCACGACCGCGTCGGGAGCGAAGGCCTTCAGATGATGCAGGTTCGCCTCCGTACAGGTGACCGCGAAGCGCGCCGCGAGCAGCTTTCGGCGCAGCAGCCCGCCAGGGTTGAGCGCCGTCTCGTAGATGTCCTTCGCATGCCCGGTGAACGAGAAGGGCAGCCCTGTGATCAGCGAGGAGAGCCAGGCAACCGTCGTCGTCGAGTGCGCGAAGTGTGCGTGGAGGTGACGGATCCGTGGGTCGGCGAGCAACCGATCGGCGAGCTCGACTGCCTGCAGCAGCTCCTTGGCGAGTTTCTTCCGCGGCGCCGACCAGGCCGAAGGGCGGGCGCGCACCGACTGCGCCACGGCGGCAGCGAGAGCGCGGCTGAGCCCGACGGGTCGCCGCCTGGCGACACGAGCGAGCGCCGGCAGGAAAGGCGGCAGGTTCGACCGCAGCCAGGCGAGAAACGGCGTGCCCGAAACGGAGGCCGTCGACAGCAGGTACTCTGGACGGACGTCGATTCGGTCGACGACCGCGTGCCGGGTCTGCTCGTCCGGATGCTTGAGAACGAACAGGCGAAGTGGCACGCCAGCCTGCTCCAGCCGGCTGATCTCGCTCGCAATGAAGAGCTCCGACAGACGCGGATAGCCCTTCAGCAGATAGGCGATCGTCGGCTCAGCCATACGCCAGCTCCAGACGACGGACGAAGCCGGCCGCGCAGCGGTCGAGCTCGAACCGGGCCTCGGCGAGCTGCCGCCCGGCCCGGCCAAGCCGCTCCCGCCGCGCGGGGTCGGCTGCGAGGGTCGCGATCGCCTGGGACAGGGCTGCCGGGTCTCCGGGCGGAACCAGCAGGCCGGTCCCGCCGTCGTGGACGGCCGAGCCGATCGCGGCGATGTCGCTTGCCACCACCACCCTCGCGCTCGCAAGCGCTTCGAGCACAACGTTCGGAAGTCCGTCGCGATCGCCCTCCTCGTCCTCGACGGAGGGGACTACAACGACATGCGCTGCCGCGTACTCCGCAGGCAGCTCGGCGTGCGTGAGCGGACCGACGAGCTGAGCCCGGTCGCCGAGACCGGCGCGCGTGACGGCCGCAGTGAGCCGGTCGCGCTCCGGTCCGTCGCCCACGATCCGGAGAGAGAACGGCACTCTGAGTAGGCTGGCCGCTTCGATCAGGACGTCGAAGCCTTTCTTGGCGACGAGGCGTCCTACCGCCAGCAGGCGCAGGGATCCGGGTGGCGGGGGGAGTGAAGAGAAGCGTTGCAGGTCGACCCCGTGGGGGATCAGATCCGCGTGGCCGCCGAGCCCCGCGAGATCTGCCGCAACGTCGGGATTGCAGGCGATCACGCACGTAGCCGCACTCAGTCTCGCCCCGAGCTCCGCTGCGCCGACCTTGCGCGCGTCCTTCGCGTGCACGCTGAAGCCGAACGGAACGCCGAGAAGGCCCGCGGCGCGCTCGGCGACCGCAGCCGGGGTGTGGGCGAAGTAGGCGTGGACGGCGTCGACCTCCGGCGCCCGTCTCGCCACCTCCGCCGCCTGCTCGTCGGTCGTACCGGGCGGCAGCACCTCGACGAGGTCGAGCAGACGCCGCGCGTCCGGCTGCGCGGGGCCGGGGTCGCCGGGCTTCGTCGCAAAGATTCCCCGGAGCATGCTGGCGGCCTCGAGCGCGAGCAGCTCGTTGAGCGCGAATGTCTCGGAGCGGCGGGGAAAGCCGCTCGTGACGACGGCGACCTGCGGTCGCGTCACGGAAGCGCTCCCTCGCGGAGGATCTCGTCGGCGGCGCACAGGATCGATTCGACCCGCGCGGGCCAGTGCTTCTTCCAGAGCCGAAACGGGCTCGGGGCACGGCGCGCCGTGGCGACCGCAAGCTGCCAGGCGAGGTCGGGCGGCGGGTCGCCGTAGTCCTCCAGGAGCACGGCCAACGCCTCGCGAGCTCGCCCGAGGTCGCCCTCGCGGCCGCCGATCAGATTCGCGGCGTAGGAGGCGAGGTCGAGCGACGGAGAAGCCGCGCAGAGCGCGTCGAAGTCGAGCACCTCGAGCTCGCCGCCGTGTTGCAGCATCTGGCTGACGTTGAAATCGCCGTGAGCCGGTACGAACCTATGATTCACGGGAGCGGTCGACCGGAGGTGCTCGACCAGGCTCTCGACGAGCAGCTCGGTCGCAGGAGCGAGGCCGGCCGAGAACCACGCCGCCTCGGCCGCTGCGTCGAAGCGCGCCTCGATCGTCTCAACGCGAAGGCCCGCGGTGGGATGCGTCTGCAGCGAGCGCAGAAACGCGGCTGCCGGCGGCGCCACGTCCACGGCAGCGTCGCGGGGCACCGGCGTCCCTGGGATCGCAGGCTGGGCCGTCGCTCGGAGCTCAGCCAGCGTGGCTGCGAGCCCGGAGGGACCGAGCCCACGCGACGACGACCACTCGAGCCCGCGTGCCGCGGCCTCGACCGCAGCGCTCGTCGCGTAGGCCTTGAGCACGTGCCCGTCGAGCCGGAGCGCCGCCGAGCGAGCAGGCCGGTAGGCGAGGAGCGCCGGCTCCTGCTCGACGGGCCCGAGCGAGATGCCTGCGGCGAGAAGCCGCTGGGCGAGCCGGGCCGTCGGCTGCGCCAGAATCGGCAGCTCCGGATCGAGCGGAACGCAGTGGACGAGCGCGCCCGAGGCCCGGTCGACCCCGATCGGCACGCGTACCGGAACACGATCGGCAGCAAGGCGTGCGAGCGGCTCTGCCAGGCGCAGCGCAGCCGAGAGCTCGAGCCCGGGCGCCACCCTCGCGACAACGTCACACGCACCCTCGTCTAGGCAGACCGAATATCGGACGAGCGCCCGGCGCCCCGGCACGTACTCGACCTCGCGGATCGAGGCGGACGCGACAGCGGGAGTGTCGAGCGCCCTCTCGATGATCCCTGCGGCGGCTTCCTCGTCGAGCAATGCGGACAGGGCCGGCAGCCCAGCGTCAGGCGCCGGCACCAGCCGGCGCTTCAAGCGGGGCCGTCGCGAGCTGAGGACGCTCTGCCGGCGCGCGAGCTCCCGGAACGGGCCCGCGTGCGCCAATAACTCTTCGGGCGCGCCCTGCTCGGCGACGCGTCCCTCCTGGAGCACGACCACCTGCTCTGCTCGGCGCGCGAGCGCGATCGAGTGGGTGATGAGCAGGACAGTCCGACCGCGCTGGAGCTCGTCGAGGCTCTCGATCAGCTCGGCCTCGGTCGCGGCGTCGAGGCCGGTGGTGGGCTCGTCCAGAACGAGGATTGCCGGGTTCCGCAGCAGCACCCGGGCGATCCCGATTCGTTGGCGCTGCCCTCCCGAGAGGCCGACGCCGTCGGGGCCGAGCTCGGTGTCGTACCCCGCCCTGAGCGACTCCACGAAGTCGTGTGCCCGAGCGGCTTTCGCCGCGGCGACGACCTCGTCGCGCGTCGCGTCGACGGCGTAGGCGATGTTCTCGGCGATCGTGCCCGAGAAGAGCGCCGTGTCCTGAAGCAGGAAACCGACCTGCCGCCGCAGCCAGTCGAGTGGTAGCTCGCGCACGTCGACGCCATCGATCAAGACTGTCCCAGCGGACGGGTCGTAGAAGCGGGCGATGAGGGCACCGAGTGTCGATTTGCCGGCGCCGGACGGACCGACTACGGCGACTCTCGTTCCGGGTGCCACCGTGAGCGAGACGCCGCCAAGCGCCGGCCGGCCGGGCGTGTACCCGAACTCGACGTCACGCAACTCGACGGTGCCGTGCGCGCGGGCCGGCAGTCCCAGGTCTGACCGTTTGGACTCGCTCAGCGCCTCGTCAGAAGCGAGGACCTCAGCAAGCCGCTCCGCCCGGGCGAAGCTCCTGGACGCCTTGCCGGCCTGACGGGCGATATCGCGGAGCGGCCGGTAGGTCTTGCCGGCGTACGAGACGAAGACGACGAGGTCACCCGGGGTGAGCACGCCGGCGGAGACACGGAAGACGCCGACGACGAGAACGAGTGCGGCCGCGGCCGCGCCGAGCACGTCGACGATGCCCGAGAATCGGGCCTCGACCTGGGCGGCCTCGACGCCGATTTCCCTCCGTGCATCGCTTCGGGCAGCGACCTTCTCGTGCTCGAACGTTTCCGACCCGAACGCCTTCACGGCAGCCATCGCCGAGAGCGTCTCTGCCGCGAGCGACGCGATCTCGCCCTCCTGCGCTCGCTGACGGCGAGCGAGCTTCGTCATCCGGCGGCGGAAGCGAAACGTGACGGCGGCAAGCAGCGGGACGACCGCGAGCATGACGAGTGCGAGCAGAGGATCGAGCAGCATCGTCACGGTCGCCATGCCTGCGAGCAGCAGCACGGCAGCCACGATCGTCCAGAGGGACTCGGCGAACAACGTGCCGACTGCCGAGACGTCACCGGTGATCCGCGTGACGAGGTCACCCTTGCCGCGGCGATGGTGGTACGCAAGCGAGAGCCGCTGCAGGTGTGCGTAGACCGCAACCCGCAACTCATGCACGATTCGTTCGGCGGCACGATTGAGTGAGACGTCGGCAATGTAGGCGGAGGCCGCTCCCACGACCGCTATCCCGAGGACGAGAGCCGCCACGAGCGCGAGGAACGCGGCGTCGCCGGCATTGACGCCTGGGCCTGTGCTGTCGGAGAGCAGCCTGTCGATGACGAACTTGAGCGGCCAAGGCTGCGCGAGTTGGGCGAGGGTGAGCACGACGGTTGCCCCGCCGGCACCCGCCAGCGAAGGCCAGTGTCGTGCAATGAACGGTGCAAGCACGCGTGCGTCGCTCGACAGGCGTGCGGGTGACGCGGTTCGCGATGGCCGTCCGCCCGCCGAGGAGAGGCTGCGCGCGAACAGGTCTGGAGACGCTCCCATAGCCGAGCATGATTGGTCTGGCCTGGTCGGCATCACAAGGCGACGTTGGTCGTAGGACCGGAAATGCACGGAGCCCCGCTGTGGCGGGGCTCCGTTGGGGGTGGAGTGAGGGAACAGCGGTGTGGAACGGCGCGGTTAGATCGAGAGGGACGCCGTGCAGCTCTCGCCCGTCTTCCCGTTCATGGCAACTGCGCCGATGCCGTCGGCGCCGGCGCGGTCGGTGACCGATGCCCTGACCGTGAACGAGCCGCTCGGAGCCTTCGTCTTCGCACGGGTGGTGAGGACCGCAGAGCCGTTGTGACTCAGCGTCACCTGCCAGACCTGTCCGTTGACGTTCTGGTCGACTTCGAACTCGATCTCGATCCGACCGTTCGAAGGCGGGTTTGCCTTGAGCTTGAACGTGCTCGCAGCGCTGCACTGACCGCGGACGATGACAGAGCCACGCTTGGCGGCCGGAGCAGTGCCGGCGAGGGTGAGCAGGAGCGCCCCGAGTGCTGCTACGAGCGCGCCGGTCACGAGGGTCTTGCGCATGACGGGTTTGTCCTTTCGATCGACGCGGCCCCGGATGGGCCGTCGGCTGCAGGCAGGCTCGTCGTCCGCGGGTCGGGACTGCAATGCGACATCCGTCCTAGGACGTGTCCAATCCGGACGTGTCGGCCGCTCGTATCTACTCTTCTCGCGGTCGAGCGAAGGAGTCAGCCCGTGGTGACAGATCGACGAGATCGAAGCAGACGTCGTGAGCCGTCACGTGCTCCCAGCGTGGGGCGAGCCGTCGGTCAGTTCGTCTTCGCCTCGCTCGTCGCGTCGGTCGTCCTGATCGTCGGGTCAGTGCTGGCGCTGCGCTCGCTCGCCCGTGACGAGGCGATCCGCGACGCACGCGCGCTGACGGCATTTGCGGCCGAGGGGATCGTCGAACCGAACCTCGAGCAAGGCGTGCTCACAGGCAAGCCAGCGGCTCTCCGCCGGCTCGAACGGGTCGTGCAGGAACGCGTGCTCAACGATCGCGTCGTCCGCGTCAAGATCTGGTCTCGGACCGGTCGACTCGTCTATTCGGACGAACCAAGACTCATCGGCAGGCGATACCAGCTGGGCGAAGACGAGCTCGAAGCGCTCGTGTCACACACAACGCACGCCGAGTTGAGCGACCTGTCCCGCCCGGAAAACAGCTTCGAGCGCGGCCAGGGCTCGCTGCTCGAGGTGTACACGCAAATCCGCGCACCCGACGGCACGCCCCTGCTGTTCGAGCTGTACGAGCGCTTCGACTCGATTATCGCCAGCGGCCATCGCGTCTGGCGAGCGTTCTTACCCCCGCTCGTTGCGGCGCTGCTTCTGCTCTGGCTCGTGCAGGTACCGCTCGTGTGGTCGATTTCGCGCCGGTTGCAGCAACGCGTCGCCGAGCGCGAAGAGTTGCTGTTGAGCGCGATCGAATCGTCCAAGCTGGAGCGACTTCGCATCGCCGCCGAGCTCCATGACGGGGTCATCCAGGATCTTGCGGGAGTCTCGTACTCGCTCGCCGCAGCCGATCGGGCGGGGTTGGAGTCACCGGAGCTCGTCCGCGTCCTGCGCGAAGCCACGACGAGCACGCGGCAGAGCGTTCGACGGCTGCGCGCGCTTCTTGTCGAGATCAACCCCGCAAGCCTGCGCGTTGCGGGACTCGAGGCGGCGCTGACCGATCTCGTCGCCCCACTCTCGACCGCGGGGATCCAGGTCGAGTTGACGGTTGAGCAAGACCGGGAGCTCGGCGCCGAGGTCGAGGCGCTGCTCTTCCGTGCGGCAGGAGAGGGAATTCGGAACGTCGCGCGCCACGCGCAGGCGCGCAACGTGAGCCTTCGCATTTCGGCTGATACGGGAAATGCTCGGCTGATGATCACGGACGACGGGCTGGGCTTCGATCCCGATGAGCGGGCTCGGCGTCGAGAGGAGGGTCATGTCGGCCTCGATCTGCTCGAGGAGCTCACGGCGCGGATGAACGGATCGCTCGAGATCCGCGCACGGCCGGGCGGAGGGACGACGCTCGAGCTCACGGTGCCGACGTCGTGATCAGGCTGCTGATCGCCGACGACCACGCCGTCGTCCGAGCCGGGCTCGAGCAGCTCGCCTCGACCTTCGACGGCATCGACGTCGTCGGAGCGGCCGCAGACGGAGCGCAGGCTGTGACCCTGTGCGAGGAGCGGCGACCGGATGTCGTACTGATGGACATCGAGATGCCTCGGGTGGACGGAATCGAGGCAACCCGCCGAATCGTGGCGGCGCACCCGGAAACGCGGATCGTCGTCCTGACGTCGTTCGCAGATCGAGAGCGGATCCTCCGGGCGCTCGACGCGGGCGCTGTTGGCTACCTGCTGAAAGACGCTCCCCCCGAGGAGCTCGACCGCGCGATCCGTGCCGCGGCGCGCGGGGAGTCGCCTCTTGATCCGAAGGCCGCCCGCGTGCTGCTCACCGCCCGGATCTCGCCTCCACCCGACGAGATGCTGTCCGAGCGCGAGCGCGAGATCCTCGCCATGGTGGCACGCGGGATGCCGAACAAAGTGATCGCGCTTCGACTCGGGATCAGCGAGAAGACGGTGAAGGCACACCTGACAAGTGTCTTCCGCACGATCGGAGTAACCGATCGCACGCAGGCCGCGCTGTGGGCGGAGCGTCACCGGATCGCAGACCGCCCGGGCTCGCCGTAGGTCCTAGGACGAAGGTCCAGTGTCGGTTTTCGGGGGATGTGGCCACAATGACGGCATGCGGCGTCCGAATCGCACCTCGCGCGGTCGGTGGCTCGTTCTCGTGGCGGTACTCGCCCTGCTCGCCACTCCGTATGCGCTCGGCGACGGCGGTTCGGGTTCGTCGGGCGACGGTGGTTCGGGTTCGTCGGGAGGCGGCGGTTCGGGTTCGTCGGGAGGCGGCGGTTCGGGTTCGTCCGTCGAGGATCGTGTGGAGACCGCGGGATCGTGCACGAAGTCGACCTCCTCGAGGCTCCGGCTTCGTTCGAAAGAGGGGTGGATTCGCGTCGAGTTCGAGGTCGACTCGAAGCGCAATGGTGTCGTCTGGCGCGTCGTCGTTCTCCACGAGCGCAACCTCTTCTTCCAAGGCACCGCGCGAACCATGGCGCCGAGTGGATCGTTCGAGCTTCGACGTAGCGTGCAAGATTGGTGGGGGAGCGAGCTCATCAGCGCACGGGCCTCGAGCCCTTGGGGCGAGGTCTGCAGGGCGTCAGCGCGCATCTGACCCGCGTCGCGGTCGTACGACCAATGTCCCCTTGCCGCATCGACCGGCACACCGGGACGATCCAGGCCGATGGATGGGATCCATACCCTGCCGAGTGCGCGCGCAGACTTGCGCTTTCTGTTCTTCACGAACGAGTGCGTCGGTCTCGGGCATCTTCGCCGGACGCTCGCACTGGCGCGCGCCGTGGGCGAGCACAGCCCGTGCGCAAGCTCGCTGGTCGTCACCGGCTCGACGGAGGCATCGAGCTACGCACTGCCGCCGCGGGTCGACACTGTGAAGCTGCCGGTGCTCTGGAAGGACAGCGACGGCTCGTATCGTTCTCGTCAGCTCGCGATCGAGCCGCAGGAGCTGCAGTCACTACGATCGCAGCTCACGCTCGCCGCCGCCGAGATGTTCGACCCGGTGGTCGCGGTCGTCGACAAGACGCCGCTCGGCGTCAGGCGCGAGCTGCTGCCGACACTCGAAGCACTACGGGCTTCCGGCCGAGCCCGCCTCGTTCTTGGGCTGCGGGATATCGAGGACGACCCCCTGGCCGTCCGGCGTCACTGGCGAAAGGAAGGACTGGTCGATGCGATCCGCAGACTGTACGACGCCGTGCTCGTCTACGGTCCCGCCTCTACGCCGGATGCGCTCGACTGCCTCGGTCTTCCCGACCTCGGGATGCCGGTCCACCACTGCGGATACGTCGGGTCGCCTCTACCCTCACGCGGGCCGGAAGATCTTCCAGCCGACTACTTGCTTGTCACCGCCGGTGGTGGCGTCGACGGCTTCGCGCTGCTCGACGCCGCGATCGCCGCGGTTGAGGAACGGCCGGTTTCCTGTCCCATGGTGGTCGTCACGGGCCCACTCATGCCGGAGCGGGACGTCGATCGGCTTCTCGCGCGCAGCGGAGGCCTCGACGTCCACCTCATCAACTTCCGCCCCGACATGGAGGCGGTCATCGCGGGTGCCCGCGCGGTGATCGCGATGGCGGGCTACAACACGGTCGCCGAGCTCGTCCGGGCCGGCAAGCCGTCACTCCTCGTTCCCCGCGTCCGTCCGAGCGAGGAGCAGCTCGTTCGAGCGACCGCGCTCGCCCGCGCCGGGTCGGTCACGATGCTCCATCCTGCGGACCTGACCGCCACGCGCCTGCGCTCGTTGCTCGACCCGTTGCTCGATCAGCGTTCGCGCCCGCACGACCCGGCGGAGCACGACGGCGCTCGGAATGCTGCCGAGATCCTCGTCGACCTCGCCTCGCACAGCGACGCGGCGAGGAGTTCGCTCGCACGTGTCGGCTCGACAGCCTCACTCCGCCCGGTAGAGCTCGTCTGAGCCAACCGTAGTGGCCAGCGAGCACCCCCACCAGCGATGCGCTCGGTCGATCTCTCCTCTGTTCTCGCCGCTCGGGGAGCGCAGCATCTCGCCGGGCCGCTCGTGACTCCCGTACGGCCGGTGACGCTCAGTGCAGGAACCGGCCGAGCTCGCGACCGCGCGACCCCTGCCTGAACGGCCGTATGGAGCCATACGGGTTAGCACCGAGGCGGGGATTGCAAAACCGTGTGAATGGAGCGACCCAGCGGCGATCGTCGCCGACGGTCGAGACCCCGGTGAGTGGCCTGTCAGCCGGAGGTCGCGGGTTCGAGTCCCGTCGCTCCCGTTCGCTCGAGGCTCAGGGACGGCGCAACTTACTCGTAGCGGAGAGCGGCGATCGGATCGAGCCGCGCGGCGCGGCGCGCCGGGTAGTAGCCGAAGAAGAGCCCGACGCCAACCGCAACCGAGAAGGACACGAGGAGCGAGAGCGGGTCGATCGAGACCTCCCAACCCGCGAGTGCACCTGCTAAGCGAGTAGCTCCGATGCCCGCGAGCACTCCGGCGAACCCGCCGAGAGTGCTCAGCACGAGCGCCTCGATCAGGAACTGCACCTGGACCTTCCAGGGATCCGCTCCCACCGACTTGCGGATGCCGATCTCTCGCGTTCTCTCGCGGACCGACACCAGCATCATGTTCATGATCCCGATCCCGCCCACGAGCAGCGCGATCCCTCCGAGCGCGAAGGTGAGCACGCGGAAGGTCGTCGTCGCTGCTTGCGCCTCCTTCACGACGGACGCCTGGTCCTCGGTCGAGAAGTCGTCGGCGGCGGACGCGGGGAGTCTGTGCTGGCGGCGCAGAAGCTCCGATATCGCATCCATCGCGGGCTCGATGTCGGCCTCGCTGCGAATGCGAACACCAACGCTCTTGAGGTTGGGTCCTCCTCCGAGAAGCGCCCTGGTGACCATCGGGAGGGGGACGAAGCTCCGGAAGTCGAGATTATCGCTGCCGGACGCCCCTTTACGAGCCTGGATGCCGACGACCTCGAACTCACGGGTTCCCACGCGCACCGTCTTCCCGATCGGGTTCTGGCCGGGGAAGAGCTTTTGCCGCTGGACCAGGCCGAGCACGATGACGCTGCGGCCGAAGCTGACGTCGGTCTCGGAGATCAGGCGCCCGGCTCCGGCAGCCTGGTTGTAGATTTCGTGGTATGTCGGAGTAACGCCGAAGAGGAGTGTCGTCGCCTTGAAGCGACCGGCGGAGATGGTGAGGCTCTCCATTTCCTGGTTCGGTGCTACAGCGGTGACCGTGGGTAGCTTCGCGATCGCGGCGACGTCCTCCGGTGTGATCGTTCGCTCGGTTGCCGACTGGCGCGTACCGACCGTGATGAACTCTCCGTCCACGAGGACGACGTTGGCGCCGAGCCGACGAATGCTGTCGGCGACCTCTTTCTGCGCGCCGGCACTCACGGCCGTGACTGCGACGAGCGAGGCGACGCCGATGACCACGCCGAGCGCCGTGAGCACGGCTCTGAACCAATTCGCACGAAGCGCCCACAAGGCGATTCGCCAGTTCTCGGCGAGCATCTTCATCGCGCCATCTCGAGCGCGAGCGGTCGTTCGAGCGCCTCGTCCCCGACGACCAGCCCATCGGCAAAGCGAACGATTCGCGACGCGTGCTCCGCGACCTCGTTCGAGTGTGTGACCATCACGATCGTCGCTCCCTGCACATTGACGCGCTCGAGGATCGCGAGCACGTCGCTTGCACTGGTCGAGTCCAGGTTGCCGGTCGGCTCGTCGGCGAGCACGACGCTCGGCCGGACGACGAGCGCGCGTGCGATCGCGACGCGCTGCTGCTCGCCACCAGAGAGCTGGGTCGGAACATGCTGGACTCGCTCGGAGAGACCCACGTCGCCGAGCGCCTCGAGCACACGTGTCCGGCGTTCTCTCGCCGGTACCCCCGAGTACACGAGCGGCAGCTCGACGTTCTTGAAGGCGGTCGCGCGCGGTATCAGGTTGTACGCCTGGAACACGAACCCGATCCGCTGTCCGCGGATACGCGCACGAGCTGTCTCGTCGAGCGTCGCCACCTCCTCTTGCACCAGCCGGTACGAGCCTGAGGTCGGCCGGTCGAGCAGGCCGAGGATGCCGAGCAGCGTCGTCTTCCCCGAGCCGGAGGCGCCCATGATGGCGACGAACTCACCCTCGCCGACCGCGAAGCTGACGCCGCCCAGCGCCGCGACCGAGAGGTCTCCGCTGCGGTGGACCTTCGTGACGTCGGAGAGCTCGATGACGCCCGCCGCCGACACCTAGTGGTCTCCCCGGGAAGTCCGGTGCCCGTTCGCCGGCGAGAACCGAGCAGGGCTAGGACGCAGGGAGGCCGCATACCAGAAGGTATGTGGCCGACTGAGGACGACGGCATGCGCTGTGTTCGCAGCCGCGCGAAGTGGTGGCGTACTTCCCGGAGCGACCACTACCCTCACGCTCCGCCCCCGCCGCTCGGCTCCTCCAGGACCACGCGCTCGCCGGCGCGAAGCCCCTTGACGATCTCGACGAACTTGTTGTTCGCGAGCCCGAGCTTCACCTGCCGGGCAACCGGCTGGCCCGAAGCGTCCAGGACCATCACGGTCGCCTCACCACCGTCCTGCGTGACGAACTCCAGCGGGACCTGCACGACGTTCTGGCGGTTCGCGACGATGATGCGAACGCTGACGTTCATGCCCGGCTTCAGACCAGGGGCATTGGTAAGCCCGACCTGGACGGGGAAGGTCACGACGCCGCCCGCGTTGGTTCCCGTGAGTGCCGCAAAGAGCACCTCGCCGGGGAAGGACTCGCCGCCGAGCGCATCCACGCTCACGGTTGCCTTCTGGCCCTGCTTCACCATCGCGATGTCGAACTCGCTCAGGTCGACTCTCACCTCGAGGCGATCGAGATCGGCCATTGAGACAATCGGCGTACGCGGGTCGACCGGTGCGCCCAGCGTCGTGAGCAGGGCCGTGACCGTGCCCGCCCGCGGCGCGCGAACCGTTAGCGGCCCGGCAGCAGCGCGCGCACTCGAGTGACGAGCCTCAGCCGTGTTGACCTTGAGGTGCGCAAGCGCGATGTCGGTCGCCGAGGCGGGCCCACGGCGAGCGCGCAGCACCGCGAGCTCCGCTTCGGCGCGGCGAATATCCAGCCGGGCCGATGTGACATCGCTCGCGTGTGGCGACGAGAGAAGCTGACTGAGCCGCGCGTTGGCCGCGTCGACGGCCTGGCGGGCGGCTTTCAGTGCCGTAGAGCTCGGGCCAGCTTGCAGCCGGCGGAGGTCGACCCGCGCTCGCTCGAGCTCGAGGCGCGCAGCGGTCACGTCAGCCGGATGGGCCGGAGCCAGTAGCCGCTCGAGCTTCAAGCGGGCGGCATTGATGGCCGCCTTCGCGGCGTCGATCTCCTTCTTCGTCACGGGCTGGGTCCGGTCGCTTCGCACCAGTGCCTCGAGATCCGCCTCTGCCTTCTTCAGCTCCGCTTGCGCAGCGGCAACATCGGCCGCATTCGGCGGAGCGAGAACCCGATCGAGACGAGCTTGCGCCAACTCCACGCCTAGCCGAGCGAGTTCGAGCGCCTCGGAGCGTGCCTGCGACGTCCCTCCCTGGATCGTCTCGAGATCCGCCTCCGCACGCCTGAGGTCGAGCCGCACCGAACTCACATCAGCGGCCCGCGGTGGAGCGAGCAGCCGCGCGAGCCGCGAGCGAGCCGACGCCACGGCGGCACGACCTGCGACGAACTCCGCCCTCGTGGGCGGAATGCCCTTCGAGGGATCGCTCGTCCGCTTTTGCCGCAGTTCGAGTTGTGCCGTTGCGAGATCGACCTGTGCCTGCCTGATTCCGGCCGCCGAGAGACCCCCGTCGTCCAGAAGGGTGATCGGCTGGCCCGCGGCGACCGTGTCGCCCGGTGTAACGAGGAAGACGCTGATCTGTCCGCTCGCCTGCGGGAACACCACGAATCCGGAGCTTTCTCCCGCTGCAGCACCGCCGGCCGGCTGCGTCGAAGCCCCGATACCCGACTGGACGATCTGGCCGACGCCGCCAACCGTCACGGTGAGGTCGCCGCGCGTTACGTTCACGCCGACCGGCGCGGCAGCCTCTGCGGTCCCGCCGTGCAACCGCCAGGCGCCGGCAACGGTTCCGATCGCGGCAAGGACGACGACGAACACGATCAGCCGCCTCACCGATCCAACCGCATACCCGCCTTCACCGATCATCAACTACCTCCTCTCGTCATCTCCAGAGATGCTGGAGGTACGAGATGAGAGCGCGATGAGTCGCCACATCTCGCGGGCTCGTCATGCCGTAGGTCATGAGTTCGAGCCCTGCACGCCCGTCTTGTGAGCAGGCCGGTGGTGTGGGACCTATGATCGTGTCCATCCGCCGGACGCTCTTCATCGCACTTGCCGCACTTGCGTTCCTCGCGGCGCCGGCGGCCGCGGCAGACATCGCAGACGAGACGGCACTCGCCGAGCGCTACGCCCCGGTCGTCCGGCTCGTCGAGCAGGCCCAGGACTGCGGGTACGGGGAACCGTACGAGCCGATCGACGTCGACGCGCTCTTCGACGAGCCAACGGTCTCGCTGCGCGGACCGTGGAACCAGACCGACCTGGTCAAGATCGCTCCGACGGCGGCGAACCTCGACGGCCTCTACGAGTACCACCTCGATTTCCCCGGGAGCGCGCTCGACCCCGGATGTGCCTACGAGCAGTGGGCGAAGCGCCTGACGGAGGGGAAGGCGTCGACCGCCTACGCACACGTCGCGACCGACCCCAACCACCCCGGCCAGCTCGCGCTCCAGTACTGGCTCTACTACCCGTTCAACGACTGGAACAACACCCACGAAGGCGACTGGGAGATGGTCCAGCTCGTCTTCGACACCGGCGACCCCCGCGAGGCGCTCTCGCGCGAGCCGGTTTCTGTGGGGTTCAGCCAGCATGAGGGCGGCGAGCGCGCGACCTGGGACGACGACAAGCTGGAAGTCGTCGAGGGCACCCACCCGGTCGTGTATCCAGGCGCCGGATCGCACGCGAACTACTACGAGCCGGCGTTGCATCTCGGGAGCTCGGGCGCGGAGGGCGTGGGATGCGACGACACGACCGGGCCGTCGTCCGAGATTCGCCCTCTCGTGCGGACGATACCAAGCGATCCCGTGGAGGCAGAGGCGGCGTTCCCGTGGATCGCCTATGAGGGACGCTGGGGCGAGCTCCAGCCGGCGTTCTTCAACGGCCCGACCGGACCGAACCTCAAGACGCAGTGGACGGAGCCGATCCGCTGGTCGGAGGGGTGGCGCGAAGAGGCCTATGCGGTACCCGCGGGTGGCGCCCTCGGAACCGGAGCGACCGACTTCTTCTGCGAGGCGGTGGCCGCCGGCTCCAACGCGATACGGCGAATGGCGGAGGATCCGCGTCCGGTCTTCGTCGCGCTCCTCGTGCTCCTCGTTCTCCTCGTGCTCGGGATCTCGCGCGCAACCTGGCGGCCGTCGACACCGCTCCGGCTCGCCCGTCGCCGAGCGTGGGGACAGATCCTCGCCGCATCCGCGCGGATGTACGTCAGACGGATGCGGCTGTTCGTCGGAATCGGCGTCCTCTTCATCCCGATCTCCATCCTCGTAACGGTCTTCCAGGCTGGCTTCCTGCGCGTGTCGCAGGTCGCCGGGATCGAGACCGAGGCGGAGAGCGGCGGGCTCCTGGTTCTCCTCGTGCTCACCATCAGTACCGCGTTGACCCTGCTCGGCGTCTCACTCGTCACGGCCGCGACGACGCGGGCGCTGGTCGAGATCGATCAAGGCCGCGGGATCGGGCCGGTTCGCGCGTATCGACTCGCAGTCGACAACATCCGACCGCTCCTCGGCGCGCTCGTGATTGCCGTCTTCGTCGTCTCGCTCCTCGCGACCTCGGTCTTTCTCGTCCCGATTGCGATCTGGCTCGCCGTTCGCTGGGCGCTGTTCGTGCCTGCGGCCGAGCTGGAGAACCTCTCAGGAATCGCGTCACTCCGCCGAAGCGGTCGGCTCGTGCGCCAGGCATGGCTCAAGGTGGGCTCACTGACCATCGTCGGTGGCGCGCTCGCTCTCGCCGCCGGGCCCTTCGTCGGTGCGCTGCTCATCTTCGTGACAAGCATTCCGTTCGCGTTCATCAACCTGATCGCGGGGCTCGTCTACGCCGTGACGATGCCGTTCGTCGCGCTTGCCACGGCGTACGTCTACTTCGACACGCGAGTCCGCGATGAGCTCGCGCCCGAGCACGAGCCGGGCGAGCTCCCGGCCGAGATTCAGCTCTCGGGGTAACCGAGCCGCGGGCGCCGCGGCGGCGGAAGCCACGCGTCGGGGCTCCCGCTCCCACGGCTGAGACGATCACGCGTCGGGGTCAGAAGGACGCCCGCGCGGTGCAAACTTCGCCGGACGGGCTCGTCGCCCTCGCCCTGAAGGTGTCTGCGCCCGAGGTGTTCGGAGCCAGGATCCGCGCCTCGAACGACCCGCTCGGCGCCTTCGTCACGCGTGTCATGCGGGCACGCTGCCTGCCGTTCTGGTTGAGGGCGATAGTCCAGCGCACACCGTTTCGGTTCTGGTCGACCTCGAACTCGACCTCGATCCGCCCGTCCTCCTCGCTCAGCTTGAGCTTCGAAGTACTGGCCTTCGTACAGGTACCTGCGACGCGGACATCGCCGCGCTTTGCCACACCAGCCGGGACAACCGCCAGCGCGACGGCCAGGCCGAGCGCGGCAATCACGATGCTCCTACCCCAGGTGCTCATCTCGATCCCCTTTCGTTCCTCGTTGATCACTGGCTCGAGACTGCCGACGCGGAAGTCCCGCTCGCAATCGGACCTTGGTCGTACGCCGTTGTCCGACCCCATCGCCCGCCGCGATACTCAGATCGCCGACGCCATGCCCGGCGTGGGAAACCTCATGCTGAGACTTCGCCGTCCCACCGATCGGAGCAGCGCTGCCCAAGAGGCGCCGTCGGTCACGGCCGCCGTCGCACAGTTCGCAGCGGCCGGGCTCATCGCACTCGCCGTGTTCCTGGCCGGATCCCTGTTCGTCCTTCGCGACCTCGGCCGCAGTGAAGCACTCCGAGACGCTCGCCAGTTCGCCGTCCTCACGGGGCAGGGAATCGTGGAGCCCGAGGTGAGCGTCGCCCTGCTCGCAGGCGATCGGGCGGCGATCGATCGGATCGAGCGGATCGTTCAGGAGCGCGTGCTCGGCGAGCGCATCGTGCGCATCAAGATCTGGACGAGAGACGGCCAGATCGTCTACTCGGACGAGCCTCGCCTGATCGGGTCCGTCCACCCACTCGAGACGTCCAAGCTCGACGTGCTTCGGACCGGTCGCACCAGAGCCGAACTCAGCGACCTAGCCGGCCCGGAGAACCGCTTCGAGCGCGGTCAAGGCGACCTGTACGAGGTCTACCTGCCGATTCGCACGCCGAACGGAACGCCGCTCCTGTTCGAGACCTACCAGCGAGGGAGCTCCGTCACCTCGACCGGACGCCGGATCTGGCTTCCATTCGCCGGGCTCCTGCTCGTCAGCCTCGTCCTCCTCTGGCTCGTCCAGGTGCCGCTGGCCTGGCGACTCGCGGATCGGCTACGCCGCAGCCAGCTCGAGCGCGAAGCCCTCCTCGTTCGAGCGGTCGAGGCGTCCGCCGACGAGCGCAGACGGATCGCGGCCAACCTCCATGACGGCGTCGTACAGGATCTCGCCGGCATCTCGTACTCGCTGAGCGCGGCCGCCGAGGGGACAGATCCCGTGCCACCCACACCTCTGCGAGCAACGCTTCACGAAGCGGCGACGGGGACGCGGCACGCGATGCGGCGCCTCCGCTCGCTCCTCGTCGAGATCCATCCCCCGAACCTGCGCGCGGCCGGGCTGGAGGCCGCTCTCGAGGATCTTCTTTCGCCTCTGCCTGGACGCGGAATTGCGACCACCCTCTCGGTCGGAGACGCCCTGCAGCTTTCCGACGAGACGGAGCTGCTGTTCTACCGCGCAGCCGGAGAGGCGATCCGGAACGTCGAGCGCCACGCTCGTGCGACGGAGCTTTCCGTGCGGGTCGCTCGTGAGCGCGGCGTGGCGCGGCTCGAGATCGTGGACAACGGCGTGGGCTTCACGGAAGCCGGGCGCGAGCAGAGGCGCACCGCTGGGCATGTGGGTCTCTCCCTCCTGGAGGAGCTCGCAGCGAGAATGCACGGGACGCTCGAGGTGCAGTCGGCCCTCGGCGCGGGGACGTCGTTCGTGCTGGAGGTCGCGTACACGTGATTCGGATCGTGATCGCAGACGACCAC
>JAERMP010000212.1 GCA_016844515.1 Thermoleophilia bacterium
CTCCGAGCCGGCACTCCCGACGACGCGACAGCCCGCGATCTTCGCCATCTGTCCGACGGTGCTCCCCACAGCCCCCGCGGCACCCGAGACGAAGACGGTCTCACCCTCTTTCGGTTCACCGAGCTCGAACAGCCCGTAGTACGCCGTCAGCCCGGGCATGCCGAGCACGCCGAGAGATGTCGAAACGGGCGCGACCGAAGGATCGATCCTGCGCAGACCGGAGCCGTCGGACAACGCCCACTCACGCCACCCGAGCCCGTGAACCACCCAACTCCCTTCCGGGTGGGTCGCATTGCGCGAGGCCACGACCTGTCCGACCGCACCTCCTGTCATCGCCTCCCCCAGCGTGAACGGTGCGACATACGAGCGGACGTCGTTCATCCGCGGCCGCATATAGGGGTCGACGGAGAAATAGGCGTTGCGGATGAGCAGCTGGCCGTCGGCGGGATCCGGAATCGGGGCCTCGGCGACTTCGAACAGATCCTCGCCGGGAACCCCCTGCGGGCGAGCGACGAGCCTGATCTCGCGGGAGACTTGCTCCATGCGACGATGATTATGGCCATGGAGTCGTTGAAGGGGCACCTCTTGATCGCAGGCCCGTCGCTCGTCGACCCCAACTTCTGGCGCACCGTGATCCTCGTGGGCGAGCACTCCGACGATGGCGCTCTCGGAGTCATCCTCAACCGCGCGTCCGAGGCGACGGTCGACGAGGCGGTCCCGGAGCTCGCAGTGCTCGTCGACGACATCGGCTCGATGCACGTCGGTGGGCCGGTCCAGCCGTCCGCAATCGTCGTGCTTGCCGACTTCGTCGAGCCCGAGCGCGCAGGCTCACTCGTCCTCGAATCTGTGGGATTTCTCCCGTCGGAGGTCGATCCGGACACGCTCGGTGAGCTCCGCAGGGCGCGCGTGTATGCGGGATACGCGGGCTGGGGCCCTGGCCAGCTCGACGGCGAGCTCGAGGAGGGCTCTTGGATCGTGGAACCCGCGCTTCTGCAGGACGTCTTCACCGAGGAGCCGGACTCGCTCTGGAGCGACGTGCTGAAGCGAAAGGGAGGCCCGTTCGGCGTGCTCGCGCTCATGCCTCCCGACCCCTCCATGAACTAACAGAAGCGGCGTCGCAGCGCCAGCGGAAAACTACGGAATGTCATTGCGGGGCAGCGCCGATGCGGCGCACTGGAGGCGCGACGAGGCTTTCCGGCGATGCCCGATCTGTCGCGGCGAGAGCTCCTGAAACGCGCGGTCGTCCTCGGCTCTGGTGCCGGCCTCGCCGAGCTCTTCCTGCCGGCGCAGTTCCTTTCGAGTGCATCGGCGCAGAGCACTTCTCAGGCCGTAGCCATCGCGAACCCGCTGGCACAGATGCCGGACCGCAGCTGGGAGCGGATCTACCGCGACCAGTTCGCGGAAGACGACTCTTTCGTCTTCACGTGCGCCCCGAACGACACACACAACTGCCTCCTTCGTGCACACCTCAAGAACGGCGTCATCGTCCGCATCTCGCCGACCTACGGGTACGGGAAGGCAACGGACCTGGACGGCAACCAAGCCTCGCATCGGTGGGATCCGCGCATTTGCCAGAAAGGCCTGATCCTCGGACGCCGGATCTACGGCGACCGACGGGTGAAGGCGCCGATGATCCGGAAGGGCTTCAAGGAGTGGGCCGACGCCGGCTTCCCGCGCCACGACGACGGAACGCCGAGAACGGACACGACGAAGCGCGGCTACGACGAGTGGCTGCAGATCCCGTGGGACGAGGCGCTCGCGATCGCCGCGAAGACCCTGCAGAACGTCGCCGAGACCTACAACGGCGAGGACGGCGCGGAGAAGCTCCTCGAGCAGGGCTACGAACCGGCGATGGTCGAGGCGATGCACGGCGCTGGAGTGCAGGCGATCAAGATGCGCGGCGGCATGCCCCTCCTCGGGGTGGGCCGTGTCTTCGGCTTCTACCGCTTCGCGAACATGCTCGCGCTCCTCGACCGGAAGATCCGCCCCGATGCGCCGCAGGAGGAGATCGTCGGCAGCCGCGCCTTCGACAACTACGCTTGGCACACGGACCTCCCACCGGGCCACCCGATGGTCACCGGGAGCCAGACAGTCGACTTCGACCTCTTCGCCGCGGAGCACTCGAAGCTGCTCGTGCTCATCGGGATGAACTGGATCTGCACGAAGATGCCCGACGCCCACTGGATCGGGGACGCCCGCCTCAAGGGGACGCGGGTGGTCGTGATCTCCGCCGACTACATGCCGACCGCGAACAAGGCGGACGAGATCGTGATCCTCAGGCCGGGTACCGACACGGCGTTCCTACTCGGTGTCGCCCGCGAGCTGATCTCGAAGAAGCTGTACGACCGCGAGGCGGTCATGCAGCGAACCGACCTCCCGCTCCTCGTCCGCCTCGACACGGGAGAGCGGCTCAGCGCCCGCGACGTCTTCGAGGGATACCGGCAGGCCACGCTCGAGAACTACGTCGTTCTGAAAACAGACGAAGAACTGGCAGCACCACCGCCGCCGCCGTTCACCGCCGGTAAGCAGGTCGTCCCAACCGAGCTTCGGAAAGAGTGGGGCGACTTCGTCTACTGGGACCGAGCAACGAACGGTCCTGCGGTCGTCAACCGTGACGAGGTCGGCGCGAGGTTCCAAGGTGATCCCGCGCTGCTCGGCGCGTTCGACGTCACGCTCGTGGATGGGACGAAGGTGAAAGCGCGAACGGCGTTCAGCCTGCTCAAGGAGTACCTCGACGAGAACTTCGACGTGCAGACGACATCCGAGGTCTGCAACGTCGACCCTGCTGCCGTCCGCAGCCTCGCGAAGCAGCTCGCTGCCAACAAGGGGAATGCGCTCCTCGCAGCCGGAATGGGCCCGAATCACTACTTCAACGCCGACCTCTTCGGGCGCGTTCACTTCCTCGTCGCCGCGCTGACCGACAACATCGGGCACTTCTCCGGTAACGTCGGCAGCTTCGCCGGCAACTACCGCGGCTCGCTCTTCCAGGCGATGGGCCAGTGGATCGGAGAGGACCCCTTCGACATCGAGCCCGACCTGACGAAGCCGGCGCGCGTCAAGCGCTACTTCAAGGCCGAGTCCGCGCACTACTGGAACTACGGGGAGCGGCCGCTCGCCTCCCCTAAGGAGATCATCACCGGGAAGTCGCACATGCCGACGCCGACCAAGCTCATCTGGTTCGGCAACTCGAACTCGCTGCTCGGAAACGCGAAGTGGTCGTTCGACGTCGTCAAGAACACGCTGCCGAGGCAGGACGCGATCTTCTGCAACGAGTGGCATTGGACGAGTTCGTGCGAGTACTCCGACCTCGTGTTCCCGGCCGACTCGTGGGCCGAGTTCAAGCTCCCCGACATGACGGCGAGTTGCACGAACCCGTTCCTGCTCGCCTTCCCGAAGACGCCGCTCGCCCGAGTCCACAACACGCGTTCCGACTACGAGATCCTCGCCGGCGTCGCGGCGGCGCTCGCCGATGAGGTGGAAGAGCCACGCATGAAGGCGTACTGGAAGGGCGTCCTCGACGGAGACCCGACGCCGTACCTGCAGCGCATCCTCGCCGGGTCGAACGCGACGCGCGGGATCCTCTTCGACGACCTGCACGAGAGTTCTGCGAAGGGTGTCCCGCTGCTCATGAACGTGCGCACCTACCCGCGCCACGCCGGCTGGGAGCAACGCCAGGAGGACAAGCCCTGGTATACGCCGACCGGCCGTCTCGAGTTCTATCGCCCCGAGCCGGAGTGGCAGGCGGCGGGCGAATCGCTCCCCGTCTGGCGCGAGCCGGTCGATGCGACCTTCTACGAGCCGAACGCGATCCTCGCCAATCGCAAGCACCCGTCGATCAATCCGAAGTCGCCCGAGGAGTACGGCGTGCCGGAGTCGCAGATGGACGCGGAGACGCGTCAGTACCGCAACGTGGTTCGGACGTGGCAGGAGCTCAAGCTCTCGAAGCACCCGCTGACCGAGAAAGACCCCGCCTATCGCTTCGTGTTCCAGACCCCC
>JAERMP010000056.1 GCA_016844515.1 Thermoleophilia bacterium
TCTCGACGGCGGTGATCTTCGGGTTGTCGACGACGTGGCCGAAGTCGATGTCAAGGTTGGCGTCGCTCTGGACGACGAACGACTTGACGACTCCCTTGTTGGCGCCCACGTCGGCGACGATGTCGTAGTTGTCGAGGACGAGTGTGCCCTCGATCGAGACGTCGAAGACGCGCGCGCCGGGTGTCTGCAGGAAGATCTCGGCGAAGTACAGCCGCACCTCATAGTTGCCCGGCACGACGGGAAAGTCCCACGCCAACTCGGGCGCGCCCGCGGGGTCCCAGCGCTCGGTCTGGAAGATCGCGGACGGCGTTCCTGCGGGGATCGAGGAGTCGCTTGTGTCGATGGCCGCCGAGGTCGAGGCGGTCCAGTTGCCGGTGGCGAGGGCGTTGACGTAAGGGGACGGACTGACTTCCGTGTCGTCGGTCCACTGCGGGGTCGCGGGCAGCGTGTTGCCTACGCCGCCGGCATTCACGCGAAAGACGATGGCTCCCTGACCGGTGCTGGTCCCGGGCATGACGACGAGCAGGCCAAGCAGGAGCGCGACCGCGAGGAGTGTCCTCGGCAACTGCCGCGTGGGTCTTGCGGCTCGCGTGGGTCGACCGTTACAGGACACGGCTCTGGCCGCAGGTACTTCAGAAACAATGAGCTTGGGCGTGGACCGATTATCCGCAAAGCCCTTGGGACGTTCCAGGCCAGAGATTCCAGGCCCGGGAGATACAGCGGTGGGCCTGGGCCTTCGGCTAGGGGCTTGTTCGATCCCGCCTCGACTGGGCAGCCGCGGAGCTCTGCAGACACGCAGCCGCGCTTCTCGCGCCGCGCTCGTCGCGCTCAATCGCGCGGTGATGATCATCGTCCGAGCACGCACGGCCACGCATCAGGGGCGCTCGCTTACGGATGGTTCGCGAAAATGGAAGGACGCGGCTCGCGGGGGGTCATCGGCTACTAGAGGCTTGATGTGGGTTAGCGGCACGTCCGGTTGGGGGCCTACGCACGGCGCATCGTGGCCGTCTCGATCGGCACCAAGGCTGCCAGCCTTGGCACCGCCCGACCCGACCACGCTGCTTGGCGCAGACCCTCCCCGAACGCACCCCTAACCCACATCAAGCCTCTAGGTCTCCCGTGGGCGCGGTTATTGCTACCAAGGGAACGAGGATGATGGAAGTGCGTATGCCTTCAGGTTCTGACTGGACCGGCGTCTCGGTACTCGTGACCGGAGGCGCGTCGTTCATCGGCAGCCACCTCGTCGATCGGCTCGTCGCGGGAGGCGCGCAGGTGCGGGTTGCCGACGACCTGTCGAGTGGAACGCTCGCAAACCTGTCCGAAAGCATCGAGCGCGTCGAGTTCTTGGTCGGCGACCTCCGCGACAGGGAGTTCGCGCGCGAGGCCGTCGCGGGCCGGGAGGTCGTCTTCCACCTCGCCGCCGCGCACGGCGGACGCGGCTTCATCGACACCCACCCGGCCGACTGCGCCACGAACCTCGTGCTCGACGGCGTCGTCTTCGACGAAGCCTGGAAGGCCGGCGTCGACCGGATCTGTTTTGCGAGCTCCGCATGCGTCTACCCCGTAAACCTCCAGGAGAAGCCGATCGACGGAAACACGATCCTTCTCCGCGAGGAGTCGGCGGATCCATTCGTGGAGGGCGCGGCAGCCTCGGACGGCGAGTACGGCTGGGCGAAGCTGATGGGCGAGATGACGCTGCGCGCCTATTGGAAGCAGCACGGACTGAAGTCGGTCTCCTGCCGACTGTTCACGGCCTACGGCGAACGCGAGAACGAGACGCACGCAGTGATCGCGCTCATCGCCAAGGCGTTCGTCGAGATGAACCCCTACGAGATCTGGGGCGACGGCCAGCAGGACCGGAACTTCACCTACGTCGGCGACGTCGTCGAGGGGATGCTACGGGCCTCGCAGGTGATCGAGGACGCCTCTCCTGTCAACATCGGCACCTCGGAGCACATCAAGATCGTCGACGCCGCCCGCCTGATCTTCTCCGAGACGGGGTTCACACCGTCGGAGATCTTCTTCGACAGGTCCAAGCCGGTCGGCGTTTACAGTCGCGCGGCCGACCTCACGCGTGTCCGCGCGCTGCTCGGCTGGGAGCCTGGAACGTCGTTCGTCGACGGCTTGCGGCCAACCATCGAGTGGTACTACGCGAACCGCGACCGCGGCGACGTCGAGTCGAGGCTGGGCCTGCTCCTCAGCGAGCGATGAGGGTTTTCCACGTTGTCCGGCGGAGGACAGGCCTCGCCAGGGACGGCGCCTCGGCCTCTGAGGTGAGTGCTGCGGCGTTCGCGGTCGCGCCCACATCCTCTGCCGGCTCGCTTGACCGCCGATCCGGAAATCTCCTCGGATTGATGGCCCTTGGCGGGCTCGTGCTCATCGGCGCTGCGACACGCGTACTTCTCCTCGATCGTCGCGAGATGACGCTCGACGAGGCCTACAGCTTCGCCCTCGCCCAGCGGGAGTTCGCCGACATGCTGGAGCTCTTCCGGCTCGAAGCGAACGGCGTGCTCTACCCGCTCGCGCTCTGGCCGGTCGCTCGACTCGAGGACTCGATCGAAGCAATCCGCGCCCCGGCTCTCGCTGCTGGCCTCGTCGCGATCGGCGCGGTCTACTGGGCAGGAAGGGAGTACCTCGGCCACCGCGCTGCCGCGTTCGGGGCGGCTCTCTTTGCGCTCACCCCAGCGCTCTCGCTCGACGCGCGCGGCTACTCCTTCGCGATCATGTTCGTCGCCCTGTCGTACGGATGCCTCGCGCGGGCCGTGCGGAAACCTCAGCGGAAGCTTTGGTGGGTGCTGTATGCACTTACGCTCGTAGGGGCGGCGTACTCGAGCACGATCGTTGTCGCCGTGCTCCCGCTTGCGCAGCTCCTCGCCGTGCTTCCGCGCGCCCGGACGGCCCTTCGGCCATGGCTCGTTTCCCTCGCGGCGGTCGCGATTACCCTTTTCCCTCTCGCCGCCCTGCTCGTGGCAGAGTCCAGCGCGAGGGATCCCCTCTACTGGGAGACCGTTCCAGGCTTCCGCGACGTGGTATCGGTCGCAGCCGCGCTTGCCGGGTCCAGTACCAACATGAGCGGGGGCCGCGCCCTCTCGGCCGTAATCTTCGCCGTGGCTGCACTTGCCGTCGGCGTCGCGATCTGGACTTGTAAGCCCTGGCGGCTCTCTCTTCGCGGAGCCTTGTCGAGCCCGGCGGCCGCGATCGTCGCCTGGGCTGTCGTCTCGCTGATCATCGTCTTCTCGATCTCGCAGTACTACCCGATCTTCCAAGCGAGGTACGTCTCGGGCGCGTTGCCCGGCATCGCGCTCGTCCTCGGCCTCTGCATCTCGCTCCTTCCCCGCGCCGTCGGACTGGCCGTCCTTGCCTCGCTCTGCACCCTCCTCGTGGCGGCGCCTGTCCTCGCGCAGAATCAACGAATCGGTTATCTGGAGGCCGGCCGTTGGCTGGATACCACCAGGGCGGGCGGCGACGCACTCGTTCTGTACCCGATGGAGCAGCTCGCGCCGCTCGCGTACTACGCGCGTTCTCTTCGCGTTGGACCCGACCTCATCCCGGTCGAGGAGTGGCGCGACACGGTGCTCCCCGCCGGCGTCACGGGCTACAAGCTTCCCGGGGGGTACGGCTTGACCCCGGTCGGCCCTCCGAGCACCGAGGCACTCGAGAGACTTGCACGGCGGTCGAACCGGATCTTCGTCGTCTCGCTCGCGGGATTCCTCGGCGAGACGAAGGCCTGGGGGGAGGCAAACTGCAGTCGGGTCGCGAGTCGCTCGTTCTCGTTGCTGGAAGGGCTCGAGCTGTCCTCATGTTCTCCGAAGGCATGACGAAACCGGATGGGCGCGAGCCGCTCGTCTCGGTCGTCGTCCCCGTCTTCAACGGCGAGGAGTACCTGGCGGAGAGCCTCGAGTCGATTCTCGGGCAGACGTACGACAACCTCGAGGTCGTGGTGATGGACGACGCCTCGACCGATCGGGCGCCGGAGATCCTCCGCCTGTACGCCGAGCGAGACCCTCGCGTCCGTTACGAACGTCAGACGAAGAATCGAGGCATTTTCGGGAACATCAACGACGGGATCGCGCTGGCCCGCGGCGACTACGTTGCCATTCACCACTCGGATGACGTCTACGATCGCGAGATCCTCGCCGTCGAGGTCGCGTATCTCGACCGTCACCCCGACATCGGTGCGGTGTTCTGCACCGACATCTTCATCGACCGGTCGGGTACGGAGTTCGGACGGCTCGAGCTCCCGCCCGAGATCCGTGCGGCTGAGGTGCTCTCGTATGCCGATGTACTCAACGCGATCCTTCGTCATCAGAACGTCTTCATCCGTGGTGGAACGAGCCTGATCCGGCGCGCCGTCTACGACGAGGTGGGCAGGTTCGACGACCGATACGCGCTCCGGGCCGACCTCGACATGTGGCTTCGGATCTCCCGTCGCTTCCCGATCGCGATCCTCGACCGCCCGCTCGTGCGCTACCGAACCCATGCCGAGAATGCGTCGGTCCGCTACGCGCGCTTTCGGACCGAGCCCGAGCTCTGGTTCTCGGTTGTGGACCGAGCCCTCGCCGAAGGTGGCATGGACGACGCTCGACCCGACGCGCTCGCCGCGTACGAAGGGCACCGGGCCCACGATCTCGTGATCGTTGCTGTCAACCAGTACATCTTGGGTGACCGCACAGGGATGCGCGCCACACTCGAGCGAGTCAAGCCTCGGCGGATCGTCGGCACACGGAGGATCCGACGCTGGCGGCTTCTGTTCCTCTGGGCCAGCGTGCAACTCCTCGCCCGCCTGCCACGGCTCGACGTCGCTGCCCGCGCGTTCTCGAGACGGTTGCACCGAGCCGGCGAGACAGCATGAGCACTCGCAAAGTCAGGCTGTTCATCGATCCGTTCACGCATCACCACGAAGGGGATCGCCTCTTCGACCTGAGCGCGGGTGCGGGGGGCGGGGACGACGTGCTCGAACCGTTCGTCCACCTTCGCTCCGAGCTCGAGCGGCGTGGAATCGAGTGCCACACGGCTGACCTGCTCGAGCGGACACCGGTCGATGGCGGCGTCAATCTCTATGTCTCACTCGGTCAGCAGCACCGCTTCACGCGACTCGAGAGGCGTGGAGACGTCGTGCTCAGCGCTTTCTTTGCGCTCGAGGCACCGATCGTCGAACCGAGCCTGTTTCGCGGCCTCCCGCGAGTAGCGGCGACGTTCAACCGCGTGTTCTCGTACAGCTCGACGGACGCCCTTCGCGAGTTCACGGGAACCGCCGTGCCGGTGCTCCCAGTCCGCCTCCCGCAGGCGTACGGCGAAGTCCACCGCGAGCTGTGGGAGCGTGGAGGCCGCAGGTTGCTGGTGATGATCAGTGCGAACAAGCTGCCGCGCCTGTACGTGCGCGAGCTCTACACCGAGCGGCTGCGCGCAATCGAGTTCTTCGATCGCTTCCACGAGATCGATCTCTACGGGGTCGGCTGGGAGGGACCCCCGTTCCGCGTCGGCACGACCTGGGCGCCAGGATCGCTCCGGCGGCTCAGCCGGCGTGCCCGCCTGCGCTGGCACCGTTTTCGCCCGCCGTCCGACCCGGTCTGGAAGGCGGTGCGTCATGCGTATCGCGGGCCGGTCGACTCCAAGGCCCAGACGATGAGCGGGTACACGTTCGCGATCTGCTTCGAGAACATGGTGCTCGAGGGCTGGATAACGGAGAAGATCTTTGATTGCCTCTTTTGCGGCACCGTTCCCGTCTACCTCGGAGCCCCCGACATCGAGCGGTGGGTGCCGCCGGAGTGCTTCATCGACATGCGCCGCTTCGCAAGCTACGAGGAGCTCCGCGAGTATCTGCGAGGACTGTCTCCGATGGAGATCGCCGCGTTTCGTGAAGCAGGGCGGGAATACGTGCGGTCGGACCGGTACCGGCCGTTTACGAAGCAGGCGTTCGCCGACCTGATGCTTCGGATCGTCGAGGAGGATGCGGGGGTCGTGCTCTGACCGAAAGGCCGCTTCGTGTGCTCGTCCTGTCGCGCTCATATCCGAGTGACGTGCTCCCGACGCTTGGTCTGTGGGTCGAGCGGCCGACACAGCTCCTGTCCGAACGTTGCGACATCCGCGTCGTCTCGCCCTCGCCCTGGTTTCCCCCGCTTCCTGGCATCGGTCCGCTGCGGCAGTTCGCCCGCTTCCGACGGGTGCCGCGACGCGAGGTTCGGTCAGGCGTCGAGATCGAGCGCCCCCGCTTCGTGGCAGGCCCCGGCCTGTCGCTCTACCCCTTCGAGGCGAGGGCCCAGGAGCTCGGGATGCGGAGGATGATCGAGCGGCTCAGGTCGTCGTTCCCATTCGATCTCGTGCACGCGCACATGATCTATCCCGAGGGTGCGGTTGCGCACTGGCTGAGCCGGCGCTACGGGGTTCCCTTCGTCGTCAGCGAGCACGCTCCGTGGACGGAGGAGTGGTTCGCCTCTCGACGTGTGCGGCGCGAGGCGCTGGATGCGGCGGGCGCCGCGTCATCCCTGCTCGCGGTGTCGGCATCCGTGCGCGAGACGATGGCCGCGTTCGGCGTGGACCAGGACCGGGTGAAGGTCGTTTCCGTCGGTGTCGATGGAGACGTGTTCCGGATCGGGCCCAGCGAAGCACGCCGGCCCGACCAGATCCTCTACGTGGGCTGGATCAACTACGTCAAAGGGGTCGACGTCCTTCTCCGGGCGATGGCACTTCTCAAGGATCGCGCGGAGCCAGCGCGACTCGTCCTCGTCGGAGGGGCGGCGTATCGCCCCACGAGGATCAAGGAGGAGGAGCTACGTCGCTTGGCACTCTCGCTCGACCTCGGGGATCGGGTGACCTTCGTAGGACACCAGTCGCACGGTGAGGTCGCCCGCCTGATGGCGGAAAGCGCTGTGGTCGTCCTGCCCAGCCGAGCCGAAAGCTTCAGCGCTGTCCTCATCGAGGCTCTTGCATGCGGGACACCCGTGGTCGCGACGCGCTCCGGGGGTCCGGAAGAGATCGTGTGCGACGACGTCGGCTTCCTCGTTCCACCCGAGGATCCACGAGCGCTTGCCGACGCGATCGTTGCGGTCTTGCGAGACCCGGACCGGTATCCGCCGGGCACGCTTCGCAGCTACGCCCTTTCCCGATTTGGCTGGCCGGAGGTCGTCGACCAGATCCACCATCACTATCTCGGCGCGCTCGGCACGAAGGCTTCCGATCCTTCGCCGGCGGGGGTCCGATACGACTCCCCCTCCGTGTTACGTTGAACCTGCCGATCAGCGGGGGGGTCCGAGGGCGCCTCCTCCGCGCGCAGACTCAGCCGCCGCCGAGGCCACGTGGGATAACCGCGGGCGCGAGCAGCCGCTCGTGCTTCCACAGCAAGAGAGAGAAGAGTACGTTCGTGGCGACGATCTGCACGGCCGTCGCCACCGCCGCGCCCGTGGGGCCGTACAGGGGGATGAGAGCGGCGCTGACTGCGATGAAGAGCACCGCGGTGACCGCCGTGCCCTTCATCAGAGCCTTCTCGTTCCCGGTCATGAGCAGCGTGGCGCCTGAGAATCCGCCGACGACGTTGACGAAGTAGGCGACCGCCAAGATCCGGAGCGGAGTAACCCCTCCCTCGAAACCGGGGCCGAAGATGCTCAGCACCGGGCCGGCGAATAGGATCAGCCCGGCCGCAAGTGGGATCGTGAGGACGGAGAGCACCCGAGCCGAACGCGTCAGCACCCGTTGCAAGCTCTCGTGATCATGCGCGGCGTAGAGCCGGGCGAGGACAGGGAGCAGCGAGTACATGGAAGCCCCGAACAGGAAGCTGACGAAGAGGGCGGCGCGACTCGCGACGCTGAAGATCCCGACGGCGTCGGCGCCCTTGATCGCGCCGAGCATGACGATGCCCAGCTCGGAGCTCAGGGGTGCAATCACGCTCAGCGTTGCGAGCGGGGCCGCGCTGCGCGCCCAGCTGCGGTCCTCGTACTCGGGAGAGGCTTCCTTGGCCTCCCGCGGAAGCGAGCGACGAAGGAGCACGACTCCAAGCGGCTGCACGAGCGCCGCGGTGGCGACGAAGGCGGCAACTGCCCACGTCGCGTCGAACCGGTGGCCGAGCGCGACGTACGCGACGACGATGGCGGGAACGAAGAGCAAAAGGTGCAGGGGCTCGGGTATCCGCCCGCGCACCACACGACCCAGCCCTTGCATTGCGGCGGCGCGGAGGCTTGCGAAGGCGATCAACGGGACGAGTAGCAGGCCGACGAGGAACGGCCGGAAGAGCCGAGTGTCGTCACCGATCAGCAGCCAGCCTGCGACGGCGCCGAGCCCCGCCACCACAAAGGCCGACGTCAGCGAAACCGCGTTGAAGCGGCGGATGATCCCGCGCATCAGGCCCCATTCGCGTCGCGTCTCGTACTCTGCGATCTTCCGCACGAGCAGCGGCGGCATCGCCAGCAGCGCTGGGCTTGCGAGCAGCAGGGCCCACGTGAGCGCGTAGGCATAGGCGCCGTAGCCGCTCGGACCGAGGATGCGAGTAAGAACGACGGTCGACACCGTCGTGAGCAAGAGGATCCCCCCCTGGATGAGAGCGGTACCGCTCGCGCCCGCGACGACCGTCGCGCTGAGCTCGTCAGAGACTGCCGATCCGCCGACCCTCCGGCTGGCCCACTCGAGCGCCGCGCGTGGCAGCGTTGCCCGGCGAGAAGGAGCCGACATCAGCGATGCATCGGCGTCTTGCCGCTGCTGCCGCCCAGGATCTCCTCGTAGATCCCGTACATGTCTTCGGCGATTCGGTTCCACGAGAAACGCTCGACCGCGTAGGAGCGGAGCGCGCGTGGCTCGTACGCCTCTGGGTGGGCGAGGACGCCGAGGATCGCGTCTGCAAGCGCTTCAGGATCGTCCTTCTGGACCAACCGCCCCACGTCGTCGGTGACGATGTCCTCGGGACCGCCGGGGCGGGTCGCGACTACCGGCGTGCCGCAGGCCAGCGACTCGACGAGGACAGCCCCGAACGTCTCCTGCCGGCTCGGGAGCACGAGCACGGCGCTCTGGCCCATGAGTCGTGCGAGCTCGTCGGGGGGAAGGAGTCCGACGAACCGCGCCTGCTCGTCGAGCCCGAGCTCGGCGGCAAGTGCCTTCAGCGGCCGCGTCTCGTCGCGGAAGTCTGCGCCGGCCAGGACAAGAGTCGCCCTGGGCTCGCGGCCAATCACGAGGCGCATCGCTCGGAGTAACACGTCGACGGCCTTGAGCGTGCGAAGAGCTCCGGCGTAGACCACCTGCTTCGAACGTGGGGCCTCCTCGAGTGGGAACAGCTCAGGGTCGACACCTTCTGGCACGATGCGGACGTGCGTCTTCTCGGGGAGATACAGACGCATCGTCTCGCGCGCCCACGCGCTGACCGCCGTGATGGCCCCTGCGCCACGAGCGGCTGGCACTGCGTGTTTTCGGAAGCGCGGATCGTCGAACCACGGCTTCCACGGCGCGTGCTCGGTGATCATGTACGGGACTCCGTGGCGGCGGCCAATCATCGCCGCGACCACGCCCTCGGGATACGTGAAGTGCGCGTGCACCAGATCGAAAGGGAAGGTCCGCCGGAGTCGCGTCACGGTCGCCATCGCGGCATGGGTGTAGGACCGGCGCTCGACACCGAGCAAGTGACGTGAAGGATGGGGCACGAACCGCGGGTGGATGATCGCCACGCCGCCCCGGTTTTCGTAGGCCGGGATGTCGCGATACTCGCGGTTTGCCCGAATCCGTGGAAGTGGCAGCGGGGGACAGAAGGGAACCGCCGCTACGACTTTGAGCTCGCATGAGCTGGCGAGGAGGCGCGTCGGCCTCTCGATCCAGAGGCCGGTCGCTGGGGTGACCGCGTTCGGGTAGAGGCGGGCGAGGACGAGCACGCGCAGCGGGCGTTTCATCGGGGCAGGCTATCCGGCTCGTCGAAGGTGGGTACCTCGGCGGACGTTACGCCGTGCCCGTGCTGCGAGCCACCGCAGACGCAGATACGAGTCGCCCCGGCCCTCGGCCGCAAGGCGGAGCAGATAGGGCGAATCGACGTAATTGATGTCGACGCGCGGGAGCGCGAGTGGGTGCGACCAGCGATGAACGTGGGCCGGCGTCGACGTGCAGACGGCATCGTAGGCGCCTCCAAGCAGCCTTCGTGCTGCCCGAGAGGTCGACGCGCCGTCCCGGAGGGCAAACGACCGCACGGCCGTGGACGTCACCTGCTCCAGGATCCGCTTCGACCCAAGGATCTCGCGCTGCAACACTTCGACGTCATCGGTCACGAGCGGCTCGTAGTTGAACCCCTGCGATCCAATCTCAAACCCCCCCGACGCAAGCTGGGCGAGCTCGCTGGCCGTCGCAAGCTCGAGCCAGGGTGTGTCTGACGACGTCCTGCGCGACCCGCCGTCGCCGAGTCCTCCGGCACTGCAGAAGAACGTCGCCCGAAGATCCCGCACCGCCAGGAGTGGTGCGGCTTCGCAGACGGCGCTTCGAACCGCGCCGTCGAACGTGATCGCGACCGTGAGGTCGGGGACCGCGTCGGCTCGAACTGCGTCCGCAAGCTCCGAGACGGTCAGCGTTCTCACGCCAGCCTCGAGGAGGTCGTCGAGGTGGCGCTGGAAGCGCTCCGGGGAGATGCAGAGTGGGGACGGGCCCCGCTCGACACCGTGGAAGGTGAGGATCAGAGCCTTGCCAGTCATACGCCCGCGCCAGCTCCGGTCGGCAGTTCTGGCGCGCCAGACACTTGAACAGTCAATCTCGTCGACTTCGGAGCGATCAAGAGGATGTACGCTAGTCGCCCCGAGGGAAGCCGCGAGGGCGAGGTCGCCCGGAGTTGGCCCGAAGCCCTCGAATCGAAGCCCCGTGTCCCTGGACGGCCCGCACGAGCGCTGCGATCATGCGCGTGATGGGTAGGAC
>JAERMP010000213.1 GCA_016844515.1 Thermoleophilia bacterium
CGACGCTGCGCCGGATCGCCACCCTCACACGTCGCACAGGCTTCAAGCCTGCACGACGTGTGAGTGCGACGCCCGACTTGGTCGTGGCCGCCCCCGGCTGCGCGCCAATTTCCGATCAAGCATCTCGACTTTCCGGCAGGGCAAGGTCGACCGCGTCCTCGAACGGCACCGCGCGGCCCTCCGTCCAGACGGCATCGACGCCGACGCAGGTTCCGCGGCGAGTAGGAGCTACGGGCCGAGGAAGAGCACGTCGATCTCGTCCGGCTCGATCGCGCTCGCCTCCTCAGAGGAGACGGAGACGCGCTCGTACGACGCGGGCATCGTCGGCTCGCGCATGTACGCGGAGGCCGCCAGGCCAGGAGGCTCCGGTCGAAACACCGCAAGCCCGCGGACGTTCGCTTTCAGGACGTCCGCGAGCACGTCCCAGACACGCCGGTCGACGGGCTCCGGATCGAGGTTCCCGACCTCGAGGTCGTGGTAGTAGCCACCGACCTTGCTGCTCTTCCCCGGATCGAGGCGAAGCTGCCCCATGAGGGCGGCCACGACCGCCTCGCGACCGAGCTTCCTGCGCAGGCGCAGGAGAAGGATCGGAGGCTGCTGTTCCAGCCGGGCCTGCATGAGGACGATCTCCTCCTCGCTCGTCGCGCGGGCGGGGACGGCCTCGAGGAAGCGGTCGAGCAGGCGGCCGAGCTCGTCTCGCTCCGAGCCGGCCCGCTCGAGGTACTCGCCCACGTCCGGGTGCTCGCCGCGCACGTAGCGCGTCGCGAACTCGTCGAACAGGAGCTCCATCCGGGCCTCGCTCATGCGGCGGCCCCCCGCAGCTTCGTGAGCGCGCGGTGGTGGATCTGGTGCACGGCGTTCGGCTCCTTGTCGAGCCGCGCCGCGATCTCCTGGAAGCCCAGGTCGTCGGCGTAGCGCAGGCGCACGACCTCCTGCTCGAGCTCGGTCAGGCCTTCGAGGAGCGCGTCGAAGCCGGCGTCCGGCTCGACCTCCGACTGAGACTCGGTGGAGGCCTCCTGCAGCCACTCCTCGAGCTCGACCTCCTTCACCTTCGCCGGTGAGAAGTGCTCCTGGATCTTCCAGCCGATCACCTTGTGTACGACGACGCGGAAGGGCATCCGGTAGCGGCGGCCGCGCTTGAGCTCGGCGAGGAGCCGGATCGCGACCTCGGCTGCGACCGCGATCGCGTCGGCCTCGGGCCACACGCGCGCGCGGCAGCGGTCGAGCATGACGCCGTAGTAGCTCTCCACGAGCAGCGAGAGCTCGCCGGCCTCGAGCAATCTTCTGTCCTCGGCATCGCGCGCATCGTGCATCGAGGACGTAGTCAGCTCGGGCATGGCTCGATCTTACGAGGCTCGCGAGGACGCCTTGCGCGTGGTCGATCGCGGAGGCACCCTCAGTGCGTGGAGGCCGAGGAGGAAGGCATCTATCGCGACGAGGTCACGACCATCATGTGGAAGCTGGCCGACATCGACATCAATGTCAAAAAGATCCTGGGGTACATTGAGGGAGACGACGATGAGTGGGAAGAGGAAGAAGAGGAAGATCCTCCTGACGCCTGAGGAGAGGGCGGCGCAGGAAGCACGAAGTCAGGAGCTCATGCGGTTGATTCGACGGGCTGAGATCGAGCTCGCCACCGGCAGGCGCCCGCCGCCCGAGACGTCCCCCGCGTCTGGCTGACGTCTCCGCAGCGCGCTAGGGACGCAGCTCGACGAAGCCGGCGGCGGCGAAGTCGCCGTCGAAGGCCAGCGCCTCGCGGATCCGGAGCTTCCGCATCAACGCAAAGCTCGTGGCGTCGACGAAGGAATACGACCTCTCGTCACGGGCACGGAGCCAGGCCCACGCCTGATCCTCGAGCTCGGCATCGATGCGGTCGACCCGCAGATGCTCGAGCGCGCGGAGGGCGTCGATCCACCCACGGGTGCGCGGGTGACCTAGCCGGCGCCTGAGAGTCGTCCAGGTCTCACCCAATACAAGCGTCGAGGTAAGGAGTGCCTGTGCCGAGAAGGGCTTGCGGAGAGCGAGCGCGTCAGCATGCCTCGAGTCGCTCGAGACGGCGTACGCAACGAGAAACGACGTATCGACGAAGATCACGCGTCGGCTTCGAACGGGCCGTAGATCTCGGCGTCGATGTCCTCGACCGGCTCGACGTCGTCGAAGATCGGCAATAGCCAGAGGCCGTTGTCGGGCACGGGGGCGCTGGCCTTTCGACGCACGCACTCTCGCACCAAAGCGCTCTTCGAGATGCCGAGCGCGACGGACTCACGCGCGAGCCAATCGTCGAGCTCGAGATCCATCACGATCTGAATCCTTCGCATTCGTGCCATCGTTACACACTACAGATCAAAAGTGTGTAACACAACCGTGCCGTAAGACGCGCAGCCGCAGCGGACGACTCCTTCAAAGACAAGCGAAAGGAGTCGCACATGATCGACAACGTCCAGATCGGCGAGGCCGCGGAGCACCGCGGGATCGTGATCGCCCCCCTCTTCCCCCGCCGCGACCCGGTTGCGGAGTACATCACGCTCGACCAGGCGCTCCCGCAAGGCCTTCGCATCCGCGAGGTGGACGAGGCAGGGACGGTGCCCGAGCTCGTCGTCGAGAACCCGCTCGCCGAGCGTGTCCTGCTGTACGACGGCGAGGAGCTCATCGGCGCAAAGCAGAACCGCATCCTCAACGTGAGTGTGCTCGTGAACGCGAAGTCCACGCTGAAGATCCCTGTCTCCTGCGTCGAGCAAGGGCGCTGGTCGCGCCGCTCGGACGCGTTCGAGGCCGCGCCACATGCGGCATCACCGGAGCTTCGCCACCGCAAGAACGTGGCGCTGCAGGCCCAGCCGCTCGCGCGAGGGATCTCGCAGAGCGAGGTCTGGGACGCGGTGCACGAGAAAGCGACGCGCATGGGCGTCCACTCCCTCACCGGAGCCAGTAGGGACACGTTCCGCGCGTACGCCGGCGCGCTCGGCGCCCTCGAAGGTGCGTTTCCGCCTCAGCCTGGGCAGTGCGGCGCGATCCTCGGGATCGGAGACTCGATGTGCTTCGACGCTGTCTCGCGTCCCGATGCCTTCGCGCGGCTGTGGCCGAAGCTGCGGGCCGGCTATCTGCTGGACGCGCTCGAGCGGCTCGACGGCAAGCCGACCCCGCTCGCAGTCCTGCCGACGTTCCTCAACTGGGTCGCCGACGCCGAACCGTCGCGTCAGCCCTCGGCCGGGCTCGGCCAGGACGTGCGGCTTCGTGGGGAGATGGTCATCGGCTCCGGGCTCGAGCTCGAGGGCGAGGTGATCCAGCTCTCCGCTTTCCGGAGCGAGGGCGGCGGTCGCGGTGCGTTCGGCCGGATCGCGCGACCGAGCCGGAGGCAGTGAGGTCGTCGATCGCCTCTACAACCTCTTCGTCGGGGAGATCTAGCTTGCGTCCGCCGACGGCTTGGGCTTCGGCTCGCTCGCCGTCTTCTCGGCGGGTTTGTCAGCGGCCTTGTCCTTAAGGGCCGCGGAATCACCGTCTGTGTCTTTGGCCTTCTTCTTCCCCTTGCCGTAGTCCGTGGAGTAGAACCCGGAGCCCTTGAAGTGCACCGCGACCGGGAACAGGATCTTCTCGACCGGACCCTTGCCGCAGGTGACACATACCTCGGAGGGCGGATCGCTCATCCGCTGGAAAACCTCGAACGTGTGCCCGTTCGGGCAGCGGTACTCGTAGATCGGCACGGATCCGAAGGCTAGATGGTCGATCGGAAATTCACGCGGGCCGGATGACGGCCACGACACGGCGCCGGATCGCCACCCTCGCGCGTCGCACAGGCTTCGAGCCTGCACGACGCGTGAGTGCGACGCCCGGCTTGGTCGTGACCGCCCCCGACCGCGCGCCAATTTCCGAACAAGCATCTAGAACGGAAGCGACGAGGCTGCATCGGCTGCGGCGTCAAGAATCGGCTGGGCGGCGAAGAACGACCCAACCGTGACGAGCACCGCGGCACCGACG
>JAERMP010000214.1 GCA_016844515.1 Thermoleophilia bacterium
TAACGATGACGGCTCCGCGGGAGAGCGCTCTCCGTCCGTAGACGGAGTTGAACTCCGCTAGCGAGGCGCCGATTCTCGTGCCGCTCCCCCAGTCGACGGCGATCTCGGCTGCCCGCGCAAGAGCGGCCTCGGGATCGCGCGTGGCGAGATCCGGCGTAAGGCGGGTCAGCCGGGTGCCGAACGCGAAGGCCTCGACGCCAGCGCCCGTTCCAACGATTGCGTGCAGGTAGAAGAGCAGCGCGCGCGCGTAGGAGTCCATCGAGCCCGA
The DNA here is from genome assembly GCA_016844515.1 of Thermoleophilia bacterium. Next base: position 269 of record JAERMP010000214.1, read on the forward strand.
GACGTCACAGAGGACGACGAGCTTGCGCGGCACCGTCTTTCGCGGCTTCCGCGTCTGCTCGACGGGGTCGCCGCCGGAGCGCAGCGACTTGCGGCAGAGGCGGCGCATGTCGAGGCGGTCTCCACGCGGATCAGGGGACCGACGCCGCGAGGTTCGCCGGGGCCGTGTGCGCGCGATCGCAGCCATGAGACGACGGACGCGCTCGAACTCCTCGGGGCTCATCTCCGCGAAGTCCTTCTCACGCAGCAGCTCGTGCGCCGAGGCGCCGCGCTCGAGCGGCTCGCCGGACTCGACGGACTCATTTTCCTCGTCCCGCTTCGAGTCGAGCGTGTCCCGGGCAACCTTGTCCGCGAACCGCGTCCGGTCCCGCTGGCGAACGAGCGGGGCCACGGGTCCGCGGAGGAACCAGGCGACGAACGCGCGGTCGAAGAGCTCGAGCTCGTCGTGGCGAGAGACGAGCGTCTGACGCAGCGTGAAGTAGACGTCCTCCTGGCGTGTGAGATCCACCGCTCCCAGACCGCGCATTGCGTCGGCCGCGCGCCCCGGCCCCACCTCGATCCCGACCTCGCGCAGCACGCGGCCGAAGGTGACCACGTGCCGGACGATCGCGGTGCCCTGCACTAGCTAGTCGCGCGATCGGAATCCGCTCGCGCGGATTCCGATCGTTGGCTGATGCTGGGGGAACCTCCCTGTTCCCCCAGACCCCTTCCACTGGTCCGCCGAGCGGACAAGGCGCTTCGCGCCTTCCCTGAAGCGCGGCCGCTTTGCGGCCGCGATGGTTGCGATTTCACATCAGGCATCTACGTCTTCGCAGTCGCGCGTGCCTCTTCGATGAGGCTCACGAGCGTCTCGTCGCGCACGGTCTCGATGTCCTCGCGGTACTTGAGCACGGAGCCGAGTGTCTGCTCGACGACGTCGGCGTCGATCTCCTCCCGCCCGAGCACGGCGAGCGCCTGCGCCCAGTCGATGGTCTCGGCGACGCCGGGCGGCTTCGCGAGATCGAGCCCGCGCAGCCCGCGCACGAAGGCCGCAGCCTCCTTTGCGAGGCGCTCCGGGATCCCGGGTACGCGGAGCCGGACGATCTCGACCTCCCGCTCGAGCGACGGATGCCCGATCCAGTGGAAGAGGGCTCGCCGCTTGAGGGCGTCATGAAGCTCCCGCGTCCGGTTCGACGTGAGCACGACCGCCGGCTTGCGGCGAGCCCGAATCGTCCCGAGCTCCGGAATCGTGATCTGGAAGTCCGAGAGGATCTCGAGCAAGAATGCTTCGAACTCTTCGTCGGCGCGATCGACCTCGTCGATCAGCAGCACTACCTGCTCGTCGGAGTCGATGGCCTCGAGGAGCGGCCGCCTGATGAGGAACTCGGGACCAAAGAGCTCCTCCTCGGACACGGTCCCCTCCTGGGCGGCCCTGATATGGAGGAGCTGCCGCGGGTAGTTCCACTCATAGACCGCGTGCGAGACATCGAGCCCCTCGTAGCACTGAAGGCGGATCAGCCGCGCGTCGAGCGCTGTCGCCAGGGCCTTGGCGGCCTCGGTCTTCCCCACTCCAGCCTCGCCCTCGAGGAGGACCGGCTTCTCGAGCGCGAGCGAGAGGAACAACGCAGTCGCGAGTCCCCGGTCGGGCAGGTAGTCGGCCCCGCGGAGCGCCGCCTCGAGCTCGTCGATCGTGCGAAACATCACTGTCGCAGAGTAGACGAGCGCTCTAGAGCGCTCGTTACCCCGCGACGACGGGGTTCGTCAGCGAGCCGATCCCCTGGATCTCGATCGTCACTTCGTCCCCGGGCTGGAGCAGTCGCTGCGGATCCCGGAAGACGCCGACGCCGGCTGGCGTGCCAGTGAGGATCAGATCACCGGGTTCGAGCGTCGTCGTCTGCGACGCGTAGCTGATCACCTCGTCGATCCCGAAGATGAGGTTCGCGGTCGTCGAGTCCTGGAGAACCTCCCCGCTCACGATCGCCCGGATCTTCAGAGCGTGCGGGTCGGAGATCTCGTCCCGCGGCACCATCGGCCCGACGGGGCAGAAGGTGTCGGGGGACTTCCCACGCGTCCACTGCCCGTCGGAGAACTGAAGATCGCGCGCGCTGACGTCGTTCGCGCACAGGTACCCGCGCACGGCCTCGAACGCGTTCTCCTTCGAGACGTTCTTCACGCGCGTGCCGATGACGACGCCCAGCTCGGCCTCGTAGTCGCACTTCGTGACGATCGGCGGGATGACGATCGCCTCGCCTGGGCCTATGAGCGACGTCGGCCACTTCGCGAAGAGCAGAGGCTCCTCGGGGAGCTCGACACCCTGCTCTTCCGCGTGGTCGCGGTAGTTCAGGCCGACACAAACGATCTTCCCGGGACGTTCGATCGGCAGCACGAGGGCAACCTTATAGTGGACGCATGAGCCTCTCGGCGTCACTCATTGCCGAGCTGCAGGAGGCACTCGGACGAGCGCACGTCATCACGGAGCCGGAGCAGCTCCGGGTGTACGAGTGCGACGGGCTCACCGGGCACCGCGCCGTTCCCGAGCTCGTCGTCCTTCCCGGTTCGACCGAGGAGGTTCAGGTCGTGCTCCGTGCGTGCCAACGCGAGCGCGTACCGTTCGTCGCCCGCGGTGCGGGCACAGGGCTCTCAGGAGGCGCGACGCCGATCGCCGGAGGCGTCGTCGTCTCCCTCGCACGCATGAATCGGATCCTCGAAGTCGACCTGGCCAGCCAACGCATCGTCGTCGAGCCCGGCGTGGCCAACCTAGACGTGACGCGAGCTGTCGCAGCCGACGGATTCTTCTACGCGCCCGATCCGTCGAGCCAGCAGGTGTGCACGATCGGCGGCAACGTCGCCGAGAACTCCGGCGGCGCCCACTGCCTCAAGCACGGCTTTACCGTCCACCACGTAACGGGGCTCACGCTCGTCCTTCCCAGCGGCGACGTGGTCGAGCTAGGAGGGAAAGCGCTCGATCCCGACGGCCCCGATCTCCTCGGTGTCGTCGTCGGCTCTGAGGGGACGCTCGGGATCGTGACGCGGATCACGCTTCGCGTCGTGCGGGCGCCGCAGGTCGTACGCACGCTTCTCGCCGGGTTCCGCACGATGGACGCCGCCGGTGCAGCGGTATCCGGGATCATCGCCGCGGGGATCCTGCCCTCGGCGATCGAGATGATGGACCGCCTGACGATCGAGGCGGCCGAGCTCGCCGTCTCCCCCGGCTACCCGGAGGGAGCGGGCGCCGTCCTCCTCGTCGAGCTCGACGGCGTCACCGAGGAGGTCGAGGACGACGTCGCCGAAGTGGAACGAATCTGTGAGGAGTGCGGAGCCTTCGAGCTGCGAACCGCGGCGAACGAGGCCGATCGCGCGCTCCTCTGGAAGGGTCGGAAGTCGGCGTTCGCCGCCATGGGGCGGATCGCGACGGATTACTACGTCCAGGACGGCGTGGTTCCCCGGACGCGGCTGCCGGAGGTGCTCAGGCGCATCGAGGAGCTCTCAGCGAGCCACGGGCTGCGCGTAGGCAACGTCTTCCACGCCGGCGACGGCAACCTCCACCCGCTCGTGCTCTACGACGCCGAGGCGGGCGAGACCAATGCCGCGCGCGAGCTCGCCGAAGCCATCCTCGATGCCTGCCTCGACGCCGGCGGCTCACTCACGGGTGAGCACGGAGTCGGGATGGACAAGGCCTGCTCGATGCCGCGCATGTTGTCGGAGCGCGACCTGCACAC
>JAERMP010000215.1:0-433 GCA_016844515.1 Thermoleophilia bacterium
TCGGCCAAGGCCGCCGGTCTGTACTGCGTGGCCGTGCTCGGCACACATCCGCCGGAGCGACTTCAGGAAGCCGACGAGATCGTCGAAACAATCGACATCGAGCTCGTCCGGCGCCTCCTCGGGTGACGCTCGTGATCGCGCACCGGGGAGCGTCGTGGGACCTCCCCGAGAACACGCTGCCCGCGTTCGAGCGGGCGATCGAGCTCGGGGCTGACTACGTCGAGCTCGACGTGCACGCGGCGCACGACGGCACGCTCGTCGTCTGCCACGACCGCCCGCGGGGCGGGGAGCCGCGACTCGACGAGGTCGTCGCGGCGCTCGACGGCAGGATCGGAGTCATGTGCGAGCTGAAGAGCCCGTGGCGCTACCGGAAGCACGACGTCGTTGCACGGGCGGTGAAGCTTCTGCCGCAGCAGGCAATCGTGGTGTCGTT
>JAERMP010000215.1:477-4441 GCA_016844515.1 Thermoleophilia bacterium
TCGTTCGACCCGCGCGCGCTCCAGGAGGTCCGAAGCAGGCGTGTGCTACAGCACGTCGGCTTCGGCGCCTCGATCCGCGCTGCCGCCCGCTACGCGTGGGGTGTCGGCTTCCTCGATTCGCGGCTCACACGGCGCGGGCTCGCCAAGGCTCGTGCGCTCGGGCTCGCGACGACCGTCTACACCGTGAACGATCCGGCGCGAATGCGGGAGCTGGGCGCGCTCGGCGTCGACGGGATCTTCAGCGATCGTCCGGATCTACTACGGGCAACGCTCCGCTCTCTCCGAGGCTGAGAAGCTGGGCGCTCCCGGCCGGGAAGCTGAGACGCACTCGCGCGCCCACGGGAAGAGCGCTCGCGCGCTCGGTGGAGAGGTCAGCGCTCCACTCGACCGCCCCGATCGTCACATGTAGACGGGTCACGGAGCCGAGGAACGTGTGCGACAGGACCTCGCCTGTCAGCCCACCCCCGTCCGCAGCCGCCGCCTCGAGCTCGACGGTCTCCGGGCGAACGAGCAGGAGAACGGCCTCCCCACGCCGCCGGCCGCGCGCCGCTTCGACGGCGACACCGGTTCCGGTCACGTCTACCTCGCCTCGCTCGTTATCAGCGACCGTCGCGGAGATCCGGTTCATCGTGCCGACGAACTCGGCGACGAAGGGCGTGCCGGGCGCACCGTAGATCTCCGCCGGCGACGCGATCTGCTCGATGCGCCCTTTCGAGAGCACGGCGACGCGGTCGGAGATCGAGAGCGCCTCCTCCTGGTCGTGGGTCACGTAGATGGTCGTGATCCCGAGGCGAGTCTGGATCCGGCGGATCTCGTCCCGCAGCTGTACGCGCACCTTCGCATCGAGGGCGGAAAGCGGCTCGTCCAAGAGGAGCACTTCGGGCTCGATTGCGAGCGCCCGTGCGAGCGCGACGCGCTGCTGCATGCCGCCCGAGAGCTGATGGGGGTAGCGCTTGGCAGCATCGGCGAGACCGACGAGCTCGAGCAGCTCGGCGACCCGGCGTCCCCGACTGTCCCGAGGCTGCTTGCGGACTTTGAGGCCGAAACCGACGTTCCCTTCGGCCGTCATGTTCGGGAACAGGCTGTACGCCTGGAAGACCATGCCGATGCCGCGGCGGTTGGGTCCCACGTGCGTGACGTCCTTGCCGCCGAGGAAGACGCGCCCAGACGTCGGGCGGTCGAAGCCCGCGACGAGACGGAGCGCCGTCGTCTTCCCGCACCCGGACGGGCCGAGGAACGAGAGGAACTCGCCGCTCTCGATCGTGAGCTGGATGCCGTCCAGGGCGACGACGTCGCCGAAGACGCGTCGCAGCTCTCTCAGCTCGACCGTCGCCACTACCTCGCGCCTCCAACTTGGGTGCCGCTCGCGGGGCCGCCGCCCCGTCCGACCAGGACGATCGCGATCATCGCGGCCCACGTGATGCCGAAGCTGAGCAGCACGAGCGCCGAGGCCGGGAACCCTTTGTTCTGGTTGACGTCCTGGATATAGACCGGGAACGTGTCGAACGTCGCCAGGCTCGCGATCGTGTACTCGCCCATCACGATCGCGAACGTGAGCAGCGCGCCGGCGAGCGCTGCTGCGCGGATGTTCGGGATGATCACTCGGCCGAGCGTCGTGCGCCAACTCGCGCCGAGGCTCTGCGAGGCCTCGGTCAGGGTGTGCACGTCAATGGCGCGAAAACCCGCGTCGAGCGAGAAGTAGATGTACGGGAAGGCGAGGATGACGTAGGCGGCGGCGAGGAAGCCGTACGGCTTTGCGTAGAACCAGTCCGGCGTGTCGCGGAAGACGTCGAGCAGGCCGACGACGAGCACGATCGGCGGCACGACGAAGGGGATCAGCGCCAAGAACCCGATCACGGGTCGCAGGCGGGGCAGCTTGAGGTTGACCCAGTACACCGTCGGGACGAGCAGCACGAGCCCGATCACGATCGTCTCGAGCGCGAGCACGAACGAGATCCTGAACGACTTCCAGAACGCGGGGTCGTGGATGATCTCACCGTAGTTCTCGAGCGTGCAGCACGTCCCCGTCTGGTTCGACTTGAGGCTGTAGATCGCCGTGGCGACGAGCGGGATGAGCAGGTAGGCCACGCCGATGAGCAGCCAGAGAACCGCGCCCGGTGCGATCCGGCGCCTCATCGCGCCCACCGCGAAGCTCGCCGCTGGAGCGGGATGTAGAGGAGCATCATCACCGCGAGCACGACGAACATGCCCACGGCGAGCGCTTGTCCGAGGTGCGGATCGTCGAGGACGTCGCCGGAGAGGTAGAAGCCGATCTGAACCGGCACCAGGTTCACGAAGCCCGCGGTGAGGCCGTACGCGGTGGCGTACGCGGCGAACGAGTTGCCGAAGAGCAGGATGACCGCGGAGAGGAGAGACGGCATCAGGATCGGCAAGCCGACGTGTCGCCAGAACTGGTACGAGCTGGCGCCGAGGCTCGCCGCCGCCTCGCGCCACTCGCGGCGGAGCCCGTCGATCGCCGGCATGATGACGATGACCATCAGCGGGAACTGGAAGTAGAGGTACGCCAGCTCGATCCCGGTCTTCCCGAAGAGGGTGAAGCCGTGGTCGTACGGGTCCCAGCCCAGGTCAGCCATGAACTGTGTGAGCACGCCGATCGTTCCGAGCGTGGCGACGAAGGCGAACGCCAGCGGGATCCCGCCGAAGTTCGCCGCCACGGCGGCGAACGTGATGAGCGCCGAGCGGATGAAGCGCGGCGTCCCCTCCCGGATGGCCGAGTAGGCGATGAGGAACCCGAGGAGACCGCCGACCAGCGCGGTCACGAGGCTGATCTCGATGCTGTTCTTGAACCCCGTCCGGTACGGCTCGTCGAAGAGCGTCCTCAGATTCTCGAGGGTGAAGCCGCCGTCGACGTCCCTGAACGCGCCCACCAGCACCTGGCCGGCGGGAAGGAAGAGGAAGAGGAGCGCATAGGCGAAGAACGGCACCGTCCCCAGCCACACGAGCGAGAATCGCCTCCCCCGGCCGGCTTCCGCGGGCCGAGGGAGGTTGTCCATATCCACCGATGTGCTCAGCTAGGAGCCGACCCTCTTCGGCCAGTCTGTCGCGATCTTGGCCCTCGCGGCGGTGAGCTGAGCGCGGCTTGCGAACTTCGGCGCCTTGCTGTACTTCGGAAGGGTGTTCAGCAGGGCGGCCGGGATCGCCTTCCGCTTCACCAGGTCGTCGTACAGCGCCGTATGTGAGTAGCCCTTGATCCAGAGCAGCTGTCCCTGGTCGGAGTAGAGGAACTCCTGCCAGAGCCGCGCCGCCCACGGGTGAGGCGCCGTGGCGTTGATCGCCTGGCAGTAGTACGCGGCGTAGAGCCCGTCCGAGGGAGCGATGACCCTGATCCTCGCGCTCGGGAACTCCTTGACGTACGCGAGGTTCAGGTAGTCCCAGTCGAACGTGATCGCCGTCTGGCCCGACGCGATCGTCTGCGGATTCGCCGCGATCGGAATGAAGTTCCCGACTTCCTTCAGCTTCGCGAAGAAGTCGATGCCCGGCCCGATGTCGTTGAGCGAGCCGCCATTGGCGAGTGCCGCTGCGAACACACCTGCCACCGCCGAACCGGAGGTGAGCGGGCTGCCGTTGAGCGCGATCCTGTTCTTGTACTCCGGCTTCAGCAGATCCTGGAACGACCTCGGCACGTTGCTCACGACGGCCGTGTTGACGCCGAACGAGATCGCGCCGTAGTAGTCGGCGACCCAGAAGCCACGCCCGTCCTTCATGACTCGCGGCACCTTCTTGAAGTTCCTCGTGAAGTGCTTCGCATAGAGGCCTTCGTTGGCGCCGTCGATGGCGAACGACGGGCCGACGTCGAGCACGTCCGGAGCCCGCGGGTCGCCCTTGAGCGACCGCACGGCTTGGTTCTCCTGCGCGGATGACCCGTCCGGGTTGTCGCTCGTGATCGGGATCTTGTACTTCCTCGTGAATGTGTCGAGGACCTCGCCGTAGTTCGCCCAGTTCC
>JAERMP010000057.1 GCA_016844515.1 Thermoleophilia bacterium
TGATCCCGTAATCTCGGACTCGTCGCCCAGCTCACCCGGCATGAACCACGTCTGCGTCGTGCCGACCCAATCTCCGATGAGCCCCGCGAGCAGCGAATGCGGGCCCGCGGCGAGCGAGGCAGCGAGAGCGTCGTCGGTCATGCCGGGGACGCGTCTTGTCCGGCGAAGTCCCTGAGCACGCCGCGTCCGGTGCCGACGAACGGTTCTCCGTGCGCGAGGAGGAGATGGTGGAAGTCCAGCTCCGCCAGCCGGCGATATGACTTGCGCAGCCGTTCCTTCGTCTTCTTGGGCTCGTCCATGAAGGCGTCCGGGACGAACGCGAGCGAGCCGCCCGCCTCCCAGCGCACGGCGCCGTCGGCGAGCGCGAGGGCGTCGTGGGCCGGAATGTGCAGCGCGGTCTCGTCCGGGCAGATCGCCCCCACTGCGTGCGCGACGACGCCGCCCGGGAGAGCGCCGCCGCAGTCGAACGGCTCGACCCGCTCGCCGTGCGTGAACTCGTGCATGCCCTCCCGGACGCAGTGCACCGTCACGCCGTAGCGCTCAGCGAACTCCGCGCTCGAGCGGTAGTGGTGACGGTTCGTCAGCAGCACGTGTTCCGGAGGTCCGTGCTCGGCGAACCAGTCGAGCCCCTCGTCCGGCGCGATCGGGTCGATGAGAACGCGCTCGGCGGCGAGGTAGTACGAGCTGACGCGGATCTTGATGCGGGGATGCAGGGCGGTCCAGTGCCAGATCCCGCGAGCGATCTCCTCCACGAGCCCAGCGTAACGCGCTCAGCCCGAGAACTCGAGCCGCTCGGCGTGCTCGATCATCTGGGCAGGCGTGGGCGGCTTCGTGAGGATCTCGACGAGCCGCTCAAGATCAGGGAACCCGCTCGCGCCCAAGCGCGAGACCGCCTCACCCACGTCGTACTCGGTACGCCGCGGCTCCACGTTCGGTCCGAGAACGGCCAAGTAGGCGCCCGCCCTTCCCTCGTACGGCATGCCGACGCTCCCGGGGTTCACGGCCCGTAGCCCGGCGACCTCCCGAGCGTACTGCGCGTGCGTGTGACCCGTGACCAGCACCCGCTCTGATCTCGCTCGTGGCGGCAGCGATCCGGGTAGCCGTGGTCTCCGCGGCGGACGAGCTCGAGCGTCGCGGCCGGCTCCCAGCCCGAGGAAAGATCCCCAGTCCACACGACGAGCTCTGGCGGGTCGTTGCGAAGATCGTCGAGCACGGCCGCGCGCGCGACCGCGTTCCCGTGTACGTCGCCGAGGACCGCGACCCGGCACACGCCCAACTAGCCCGTCGTGCGCCCGGAGACCGCGAGCTGGTTCTCGGCGTGCTTGATCCGCTGCTCGAGCTGCCAGCGGTCGACCTGCGACTCGCCGGCCTCGACCTTCGCGAGCTCAGCCTGTGCCGCCTCGAGCTGCCCACGCGCCCGTTCGTCGTCGATCTCCTTCACATTCACCGCATCGTCGACCAGCGCGAGGGCACGATCCAGCTCGACCTTGAAGAACCCGGCACCGGTCGCGAACTCGATGACCTCGTTCGGCGCGAGATGAATGCGCGTCGAGCCGGCCTTCAGCGTTGCGACGAGTGGAGCGTGCCGCGCGAGGACACCGATCTCCCCTGCGGCGCCGGGCACGACGATCATCTCCGCCTCCCCATCGAAGGCCGCGCCGTCGGGTGTGACAAGCGCGACGTCGAACTTGGGATGCGATTCTGCCACGGCTGCTCTAGGCGGCGACCGCTTCGGCCTCGCGGGCCTTCTCGACAGCGTCCTCGATCGTTCCGACCATGTAGAACGCCGACTCGGGCAGCTCGTCGTGCTCCCCGGCGATGATCGAGCGGAAGCTGCGGATCGTGTCCTCGAGCTTGACGTACTTCCCCGGCGTGCCGGTGAACTGCTCAGCGACGAAGTTGGGCTGCGAGAGGAAGCGCTCGATCCTGCGCGCCCTCGCGACGACGATCTTGTCCTCGTCGGTCAGCTCGTCCATGCCGAGGATCGCGATGATGTCCTGCAGGTCCGTGTAGCGCTGGAGGATCTGCTGGACGAGCGTCGCCACCTCGTAATGGTCGTCAGACACGATTCCGGGCTGGAGCGCGCGCGAGTTGGACTTCAGGGGGTCGACCGCGGGATAGATGCCCTTCTCGACGATCGAGCGTTCGAGCGCGACAGTCGAATCGAGGTGCGCGAACGTGGCGGCCGGCGCGGGGTCCGTATAGTCGTCTGCGGGTACATAGATGGCCTGCACGGAGGTCACCGAGCCCGTCCTGGTCGACGTGATGCGCTCCTGGAGCTGCCCCATCTCGGTGGCGAGCGTCGGCTGGTAGCCGACCGCGCTCGGCATGCGTCCAAGCAGCGCCGAGACCTCGGAGCCCGCCTGGACGAAGCGGAAGATGTTGTCGATGAAGAGGAGCACGTCCTGGCCCTCGTCGCGGAAGTACTCGGCCATCGTCAGTCCGGACAGCGCGACGCGAAGGCGCGCCCCCGGTGGCTCGTTCATCTGCCCGAAGACGAGAGCGACCTTGTCGATGACGCCCGACTCGGCCATCTCGAGCCAGAGGTCGTTCCCCTCGCGCGTGCGCTCGCCCACGCCGGCGAAGACAGAGACACCGCTGTGCTGGAGCGCGACGTTGTGAATGAGCTCCTGGATAAGGACCGTCTTGCCGGTTCCCGCGCCGCCGAAGAACCCGACCTTGCCGCCCTTCACGAAGGGCGCGATGAGGTCGATGACCTTGATCCCCGTCTCGAACGTTTCGACCTTCGGTGAGAGGTCGCGAAACGCGGGCGGGTTGCGGTGGATCGGCCAGCGCTCAGTTCCGTCAGGAACCGGGCCTTGCTCGTCGATCGGCTCGCCGATGACGTTCCAGAGGCGGCCGAGCGTCGCCTCGCCGACCGGAACCGAAATGGGTTGCTCGGTGTCGACGCACACCGCACCGCGCGAAAGGCCGTCCGTCGAGTCCATCGCCACTGCCCGAACGCGATCGTCGCCGAGGTGCTGCTGCACCTCCGCGATCAGTGTCCGGGTGGTGCCGTCCTGCTCGGCGATCTCGATCGAAAGGGCGGTGTAGATCTCGGGCAGTCGGTCCGAGAACACAGCGTCGATGACGACACCTTTGATCTCGATGATCCGGCCGGTGTTCGTGCTTTCTGATCCGTTCTCGGACATGGTTCTCCTGAGGCGAGGGACAGAGCGGCCGAGGGCGGCCGACCGGGGGAGGAGTCTATCGGAGCACGCCTCAGCCGGTCCGGCGTAGGTGTTAGCGGGGTTGCAGGATCGACACCTGAATGCCCTTCCCCGCGAGACCGGCGAGCGCTTTGTTCACGTCGTCCCAGCTGTCGAAGCTCAGGCCCTGGAATCCCGCGCCCGAAAGCAGGTTCTCGAACCCGGGGATTCGCGCTTGATCAGCTGTCGCCTGGATGTCGACCGAGAGTTGATCCAGCGCCTTCACGAGTTCGTCGGCTTCGGGCTGGTAGTCGGAGGGAGCTCCGACGTCGGCGAGCTCGTCGGCTGCCTTCGCGATCACTGCGGACGCCTCGTCCATCCGGTTGAGGAGCTCGTCCTGGGAGCTGGCACGCGTGATCCGGGTCAGCGCGAAGTCGACGCGGTTTCGATTCGTTACCACCGCCTCGGAGAACTCTTCGACTGACGGTTCACCTCCACCTCCGCCTCCGCATCCGGAGACGAGGACGATCACGGCGAGGAGCAACAGCAGAAGCGGCCGGAGTGACATCGAAGCGGGGTGGAGTCTCAGGGCAGGGCTTAGAGGACGGAACCCGACGGCGGGAGCGGGTGTCCGGCTCGGACGACGCGAAGAATCGCCTGCTCCTGCTCGAACACGCTTCGCGGCGGGGAGAGATTCGGTCGGCCCTCGAAGCGCGCGAGCGACTGCCCCTGGGACTCGGGCAAGGTGGCAAGCTGCGTTCCGAGGCCAAGCGCAGCCAATGCGAACGCGGCGGCGACGCCGATCTGGAGCCGCGCGGTCGTGAGCGTGCGCCGCCGGCGAACGACAACCGGCCGCACCATCGCCTGAAGCGGTGCACGGCGAATACGCTCCGTGAGATCTCGAACGTCGGCCGCATACTCAGCGCACTGCGCACACCGGACGAGATGGGCGTCCAGCATCCTGTGCTCGAGCTGCGAAAGCTCGCTGTCCAACGCGAGCGAAACCTGCTCGCGGACGCGGCCGCACACGATTGACGCCGTCATGGCCCTCACATCCTCTTTGACGACCGAACCCGCGGGGAGTTAGCGATCACTCGCCGACGAGCTGCTTTGCCGCGAGCTGCGCCGCCTGATGAGCGGCCTGCTGCACTTTCGCTTGTCCGGCGAGGTCGAGCGGGCTCATCACTTCGGCGAAGTGGCAGGCGACAGGCTGGTCGCCACCTGCGCGGGGAACAAGCGCGGGCTCCTCCTGTGCGCAGATCTCCTGCGCCTTCCAGCAGCGCGTTCGAAAACGGCAGCCGGACGGCGGGTTCGCGGGGCTCGGAACGTCGCCCTCGAGCATGATCCGCGGGCGCTTGCCGCGCAGGTCCGGCGACTGGATGGGCACCGCGGAAAGCAACGCCTGGGTGTAGGGATGCATCGGCGACTCGTAGATCTGCTTCCGCGTTCCGACCTCCATGATCTTCCCGAGATACATCACAGCGACGCGATCGGAGACGTGCCGCACCACCGAGAGATCGTGTGCGATGAAGAGGTACGTCAGCCCGAACTCCCTCTGGAGCTGCTCCATGAGGTTGACGACCTGCGCCTGGATGGAGACATCGAGCGCGGAGACGGGCTCGTCGAGCACCATCATTCTCGGGTTGAGCGCAAGCGCCCGCGCCACGCCGATTCGCTGCCGCTGACCACCCGAGAACTCGTGCGGGAAGCGGTTCGCGTGCTCAGGGCTGAGGCCGACGGTGCGCAGGAGCTCTTCGACCCGGCGCTGCCCTTCTCCGCCACGGTAGAGACCGTGGATGCGAAGCGGCTCGGCGACGATCTCACGCACGGTCATCCTCGGGTTCAGCGAGGCGTACGGGTCCTGAAAGACGATCTGGATGTCCCGCCTCACCGGCCGCATCTCGCGCCGCTTGAAATTCGTGATGTCCTGGCCGTCGAAGACGATCTGTCCGGCCGTAGGCTCGAGGAGCTTCATGATCGTGCGCCCGAGGGTCGTCTTCCCGCAGCCGGACTCGCCGACGACGCCGAGCGTCTCGCCGCTGCGCACGCTGAGGCTGACACCGTCCACGGCCCGCACCTGGCCGACCGTGTGCTTGAACAAACCGGCCTTGATCGGGAAGTGCTTGACGAGGCCCTCGACGCGGAGCAGCTCGTTGCCGTTGCTCGAAGCGACAGGCGAGACGTCCGCTGCGATTGCTTGCGCTTCGCTCATCAGTTGTCGTCAGCCCCGGCGGCGATGGGAGAACGGAGCCCGACGAGCTCTTCGGCGAAGTGGCAACGCGACTGGTGTTCGCTCTCGGATTCAAGCGCTCGCAGCTCTGGGATGTCCGTGCGGCAGACGGCCCGCCCCTGCGAGTGAACGCAACGCGGGTGAAATGCGCATCCGGGCGGAAGGTTGACCAGGCTCGGTGGTTGACCCGGGATGGGCTCGAGTCGATCCTGATCGAGATCCACACGCGCGAGTGAGTTCATGAGACCGATGGTGTACGGATGCTGAGGCGAGTCGAAGATCGTAAAAACGTCGCCGATCTCGACGACCCGGCCTCCGTACATCACGACCACGCGATCGGCGAGCTCCGCGATGAGGCCGAGATCGTGCGTGATGAGCACGATCGCGGCATGCGTCTGTTCCTGTGCGATCTTGAGTACCTCGACGATCTGGGCCTGGATCGTCACGTCGAGTGCAGTCGTCGGCTCATCCGCGATAAGAACGCTCGGATCGTTCGCGATCGCCATCGCGATCATCGCCCGCTGGCGCATGCCACCAGAGAACTCGTGCGGGTACTGGTCGACCCGCCGCTCGGCGAACGGCACGCCGACGCTCTCGAGGAGCTCGATCGTGCGGGCTCGCGCAGCGTCGCTCTTCATCTTGGGGTTGTGAGTCGTGAGCGCTTCCGAGATCTGGTCTCCGATTGTGAACACGGGGTTCAGCGACGTCATCGGATCCTGGAAGATCATCGCCATCTCGCCACCCCGAAGCTCGCGAAGCTGCTTCGCGGGCATCTTCAAGAGATCCCGCCCCTTGTAGACGGCCTCCCCGGCCGTGATCCGCCCCGGGGGCATCGGGATGAGCCCGAGGACGGAGAGCATCGACACGCTCTTTCCAGATCCGGATTCACCGACGATGCCGAGCACCTCTCCCGGGTGCAGGTCGTAGCTGACACCTTCCACTGCATGCACGACACCGTCCTCGGTGCCGAACTCGACCGTCAGGTCGCGAATCTCGAGGATCGGCTCGGGCACGAGTGAGTGGTTAGGCGCGGGTCCGTCGCTGCGTCGGGTCGAGCGCGTCGCGCAGACCGTCCCCCACGAAGTTGACGGCGAGCGCGATGATGAGTATCACGAGGCCGGGGAAGGTTACGAGCCACCAGAGCGTGAATCCTTCGCTCTGCCCGTCCACGATGAGCTTTCCCAGCGCGGCATTGGGTGGCTGGATGCCGTAGCCGATGAACGAGAGAGCGGCCTCGATGAGGATAGCGGCCGCGACGATGAGGGTCGTGAAGACGACGATCGGCCCGACGCAGTTCGGAAGGATGTGACGCATGATGATCCGCAGGTCGCTCGCGCCGGCGGCCTTTGCGGCCTCGACGAACTCCTTCTCGCGGAGCGAGAGGAAGAGGCCGCGGACGATTCGTGCGAGCCCGACCCAGAAGAGGAGCGCGAGGATGAGGCCGATCTTCATAGGCTGCGGGATAGTCACGCTCACCGGGCCCAGGCTGAGCTCCGAGTCGTCGGACCCGAAGTAGACGGCAGCGGTGAGGAGAACTGCGATGCCGGGCAGAGTGAGGATGAGATCGGTGAAGCGCATCAGCAGGTTGTCGACCTGCTTGCCGTAGTAACCGGCCGCTGCCCCGACCGCCGTACCGAGCGCAGTCGCAAGAAGGGCCACGAAGATCGCAACCCACAGCGACGTCCTGATCCCGTAGACGACCCGGCTCAGGTAGTCGCGGCCGAGCTGGTCCGTACCCAACAGGTGCCAGCCGTCGAGCGTCGGGGACTTCGCGAATCCGGTGTTCGGATCCGGGTTGGTGAGGTCGATCTCGTCGAAGCCGTACGGCGCGATCTGCTTGGCGAAGATCGCAACGAGAGCGAAGAGGAACAGGATGGCGAGACTCACGACTGCCAGCTTGTGACGGAAGAACCGCATCCGCGCGTACGACCACTGGCTCCGCGCCTTGAGCTCGACGCCGGACTCGTACGCGAGCTCGACGTCCGGCGTCACCACGACCGATCCGTCTCGCAAGGCAGCACCGCCTCCACCGGCAGCCGGAGCCGTCGATTGGACCATGGCGTGCCGGACAGGTGGCTCAGTCATAGCGCACGCGCGGGTCGAGGTAGCCATACGCGATGTCAGCGACGAGGTTGAAGATGATGATCATCGTCGCGGTGATCATCAGCCAGGCCATGATCGGATACGGGTCGTTCGCTCCGAGGGCGGTAATGAAGTAGAGGCCCATTCCGTCGAGCGAGAATACGAATTCGGTGATGACGGCGCCGCCGAGGAGCGCCCCGAAGTTCAGTGCGACGTCATCGTCACGCGCTGTTCGGGAAGGCCCTTGGCGCGCGCCGTGCGCACGTAGTCGGAATTGACGACCTCGAGCATCGACGCCCGCATGAACCGCGAGTAGGTCGCGATGCTGACGACCATGAGCACGAACACCGGCAACACCAGATGGTGGGCGCGATCGATCCAGAAGCTGATTCCGCTTCCCGGGTCCACGGAGCTCAGGCTGGCGATCGGGAAGATGTTATAGCCCGTCCACTGGTAGACGTAGACGACCCCGACTTGGAGCATGAGCGCAAGCCAGAAGACTGGGGTCGCGAGCCCGAGGAAGCTGAACGTCGTCGCACCGTAGTCAAAAGCGGAGTACTGCCGTAAGGCGGAGTACACGCCGATCCCCACCGCGATCAGGATCGCCAGCAGCTCGGCGACGATGACGAGCTGCAGCGTGTTCTTCATCACCCGCCAGAGATCGGGAAGGATGGGCCTGTTGCCCTGCAATGTCGTTCCGAACTGGTTCGTGGTGGCGTCCTTCAGCCAGTACCCGTACTGAACCGGGATGGGCTCGTCGAGGTGCTTCTGCTCCCTGTAGTTCTGGATCGTCTCCTCCGAGATGTTCGGGATGATCTTGAGCGGTGCGAGCGGGTCTCCGGAGACGGAGACGAGCGTGAAGACGAGGAAGCTCGCTGCGAACAGGACGACGATGCTGTAGAGCAGTCTCCGGATGACATAGGTCAGCATGTTCGGCTCCTGATCTTAGAGGGAAGTCCCGCCCCCGCCGAGGGCGGGGACGGGACTCGATGGTGCAGGCAGTGAGCCTGGCACGCGGTGGACGGTCCTAGCTGGCGAGCGTCCAGGTGCTCACGTTCCAGGGGGTGCCTTCGGCAGTGGTAGGAGTCGTCACTCCCTTCAAGTTCTTCACAGCGATGGTGAAGACCGGCCGCACGTACATGGGAATGGACGGGATGTCCTTGACCATGAGCGCCTCGGCCTGGTTGAGCATCTTCTCACGCGTCGCGTTGTCGAGCTCGCTTGCGGTCTTCTCGAGCAACACGCTCGCCTTCTTGTTGCAGTAGTTCCCGTAGTTGATCTCACCGCCGCAACCCAACTTGTCTTTGGCCGTGATCTTCGCCGACGGGGACTCGACCCACGTGAACATGATGATGTCCCAGTCGCTCGACGGCAGCGTCGTGCCGAAGAGGAGACCTGCCGGCTGGAACCGAGCGACGAGCTCGATGCCAACGGACTTCAGCTGCCGCTGGATGACCTCGAACGTCAACGCGCGAAGCTGGTTGCCGGCCGTGGTCGAGAAGCGGAACGACAGCTTGCCGACGTTCGGGCACGAGAAGATGTTGCTGTTCCCCGCGCTCGGCTTGTCGGGGCCGCCGGTGCAGCCAGCGCCCTTCAGGATGCTGATCACCTTCGTCTGGTTGAACGGGTAGACACCGTAGTTTTTCCGGTATCCCGCCTCGAAGGTCTTGAAGATGTTGCTCTGCAGCGTGGGCAGGCCGGGAGCGATCGTCTGGTAGAGCGCCTGAGCGATCTGCGGACGGTTGATCCCGGTCATGAGGGCCTGCCGCACATACCGCTGCTTCAGGGCCGGGTGACCCTTGGCGCCGTACTGGATGTCGAGGTGCTCGTACGAGTACCCCGCGACAGCCTTGACCACGAAGTTACTGTCCTTCTGGAAGTCGGCGATCTGGAGCTGAGCCTGCGGCTCCATCGCCTGGCCCTCTCCGGCCTTCATGGCCTGGAAGCGGGCGTTCGTGTCAGCGATGTAGCGGAACACGACCCGGTCGAGCTTCATGGGCTCGATCGTGTACTTCGGGTTCTTCACGACCGTGATCTGCACGCCCTTCTGCCAGCTGGAGAACTTCCAGGGCCCGCTCGACACGGGAATCGAGTCCTGCCAGATCTTGTTCATGTCCTGCCCGGCGGTGATGTGCGCGGGCCAGATGCCGCCGTTCATGAGCGTCTCCCAGTCGGCGTACACCTTCTTGAAGACGACCGTGCCGGTCTTGCCCTTGCACGTGACGGACTTGATGTCCTCGAAGCCGATCCGGCTGGAGACGTTGTTCGCCGGATTGATGAAGATCTGCCACGTCGAACGCCAGTCGGCGCACGTGACCGGCTTGCCGTCGCTCCAGTTCGCCTTCGGGCTGAACGTGAAGCTCGTGGTAAGCGGGCTCTTCTTCAGGAGCTTGGGCGGACCGGTGAAGAGCCGCGTGACCCACTTGGCGTTGTTGTCGCGGACCTGGCCGCCAGCCCAGATGTTGTTGACGACGAGGCTGGTCGCATACAGCTGGTTGTCGACCCAGCCTTGGCGAAGCGTGGGCGGCTCCTGGTCGTGAATGAACACGACTGTCCCCGCCGACGCCCGCTCCGGGCCGGCCGTTGCGGCTGGGCCAACGACGAGACTCGCGGTAATCGCGAGCGCGCCCGCCAGCAGCAAGATTGAACGTTTACGCATGTACTCCCTCCATCCGAGTGGTCTCCTGCGGGATCTCGCCACGGCCGGGCTCCGAAGCGACGCACGACTCGCCGGGTGGGCACGCCAGCCAGCCGCAAACCGTCGATCCAGATGCCTCCGTCGCCATGGTCAAGTGCAGGATCATACTCTGTGACGTCCCGATCTCAATTTCGTTAGGAGGTTCGATGCGAATCCCGGGAGCTGACGACAAAGGGCGCGATACCAGGTATTTCGTGGCTGCCGAGGACGCCGGCCAACTCTCGGACGAGGCCGGGCCCCTTCTCGACCGAGCCGTAGGTGTCGAGTGGTATGAGCATGGTGGCAGCGACGTCGACCGCGCCGCGCTCACGCTTTGTCGCCTGCGCCGCGCGAAGGCCGGCGAGAAGGGCGGCCCGAGGCACGGCGACGAGGCGGTGCGGATCGCCCTGGCCGAGGCGAGCACCCCCGCGCTGGTGTGGCTGGCGAGCCGCGCGATCTCGTACATGGACGAAAGCGGCTTCCCCGAGGCCGTCGAGGTGTGGTTCGCTGAGGAAGGATGAGCTGGGGTCAGGTCTTGCATCGTGCACCCTTGGTGCACGATGCAAGACCTGACCCCTAACGATCGACCCCTAACGATCCCGCCGCCACAGCAGAAGCACGAGCGGGAGGAGTGCGGCTGCAGCCAGGTACGAAGCGAGCGCGACCTGCCCGGCGTGCTCCCCCTGCACGACAGTGGCTCCGTTCCCGAGCAGTTGGCGGGCCTTGCGGCTAGCCGCATCCACTTGCCCTTCCGAGTACACGGCACCCTTGGTCGACGCTGCAAGCCGGTCGAGCGTCGCGCGCGCCGATGGGTCCGGAACGTACTGAGGTTCGGGAACCCCGCGACTGAACACCTTCTCGTTCTCGTCCCAGAACTGGACGAAGACCGTCTCGATCGCTGGATCTCTGCGGAAGAGCCCACCAAGGCGGGCGTTGGACACGGGCTGGCTCTCGCCGTCCGTGAGCACGACGATGAGCCTGCTGATCGCGGCAGGCGAGAAGTATCGATGACCTCTCACCGTCGCGAGGGAGTCGAGCGACGTTGCGCCGGTGAGGAAGCTCGAGCGCGGCGGGGGGCGCTCGATGGCGAGCGCACGCTCGATGGTCGCCGCGTAGACGTCCTCGTCGGCACTCGGGAACAGATGCGGCAGCACGCGGTCGGTCAGCGAAGCGACGCCAACGGGAACCTCCGGCAGAGACGACCGGATCGCACGAGCCGCTGCCTTTGCGCGGTCGATTCGCATCGGAGCGTCGACATCTCGCTGCGCGAGCATCGAGCGCGAGACGTCCAGGACGACGAACACCTCGGCGTCGGTGCGTACCTCTCTGTCGGTCGTCCACTCCACCACCGGCTGAGCCGCGGCAAGCGCGAGCAGAGCACCGGCTGCCAAAAGCGCCGCGAGCGGGGCCAGCAGGCTTCGCTTGGGCGGCTCGTCGAGCACAAGCGTCGCTCGGATACCTCGCGCACGGCGGCGAACCGCGAGCAGCGCCACGACCGGCACGACCACGCCGAGCGCGAGGAGGGCGGCGAGCGGTGTGAGGAACGTCAGGGTCATGGGCCGACCATCCGGGGTCAGTACCCGCTGCCTGGCTCGCCGGCGCCGGCGCCGCTCGAACCGCTTCCGCCCGGGGTCGGGTTCCGCCCGCCTGCTCCCTCAGTCAGCTGAATTCCCCGCGCCCGCTGCAGGGCGAGCTCGAGGTTGTACTTCGCATCGTCGTTCTCGGGGTCGAGCGCGATTGCGAGCTGGAGGTTCGCGACCGTGGCCGAGAGAAGCGCGACACGATCCTGGGTCTCCGAGACCAGGCGAGCGAGACCGAGCACACCGAGGAGGCCGGCCGCCGTAGACCGTTGCTTCGGATCGCTTGCGTTCGTGACGATCGCGTCGAGGCGCGCCTGGGCGTCGTTTCGCAGGAGGGCGAGCCTCGGATCGGAGACGGACGCTCTCGGATCGTCCAGGTGCGCGTTTCGCATCGAACGCACCGCGCGTCGCAGCGCGGCGTCGTCTGCGACCCCGAGGATCGTCTCGGCAAGGGCGAACGGGGCATGCGTCGAAGGACTCCAGAGCCCGGAGCGCTCGGGCGCGACCCGGTAATCCACGTCGCCCTCGCGAAACGCGTCCTGCGAACGCGCGACATCGAGCGCGAGGAGTCCCAGTCCGATCGCAAGTGCGAAGCAGGCAACCGCGGCCGCGCCGAGCCCGATGCGCGCGAGCACCTTTCTCCGGCTCACGCCGTCCCACCTTCCTGGCCGCGTGAACGCGGCAGGGCAAGCCGGCCCGCGAGACCCTCGTGTACTGCGAGCACGACGAACAACAGCATTCCGAGAACCACGAGAATCACGGGTGTCTCGGTCCTGACCGCGCCTACCTCCGGCTCCCGCCTGTCCGGCGCGGTGCCAAGATCGCCCGAGAACGCGTCTTCGGGAAGGAGGCCTGCAAAGAGGCTCAGTGAGTCGCTCGAGGGGCCGAGCGGCACGACGCGCAATCGAGTCCCCGCCTTCTCGACGTTGGCGATCGCCGTGGCAAGCGCGGGCACATCGTCGGGTGCCGTCTCGAGATCGCTCACGAGCAGAATCGATCCCGACGCGATCTCGTCGCGCTCGAGAGAAGCACGTGCGAGCTCGAGGGCGGCCGAGATGCGCGTGCCCGCCCGGAACGTCTGCGTCCAGGGGTTGTTGACCGGCCCGAGCCTGGGTGCCACGAGCAGCCTCAGGATCGGCTTCAGCTCGGCGGCAGGCGTCCCCGGGGGGAGCAGCTCGTAGGGGGCGTCGGAGAACACGACGAGACCGATCGCTGCCTCCTCCTTGATTAGCCGTCGAAGCGTGCGGCGAATCGCCGCGTAGTCCTCGTCGGCGATGCTGAGCGACAGGTCGAGGACGACCACACCGATCCGATCCGACGGAACCAGGGCTTGCTCGCTCGTCTCGGGGTTCCGGGCTGCTGCAGCGGCGGCGAGGAGCAACGCGACCGCGGCACCCGCGAGCACGAGTCTGACCAGGAGCGTGCGCCGTACCACGTTCTTGAACGCGCCGATGTCGTGGCTGTCGACCCCGGCCCGGCGCCGAGAACGGAATCGAAGGAGCCGGCGTCTATTCCGCACGGCCGTTGCCATTGAGATCGATGATGGTTCGGACGCGGCTTGCGAGCCCGCTCGTGTCCTCGACGAGCGGTGCATCCTCGGACCACGCCAGGGCGCGTGCCGCGCGCGCGAGCGCGGGTTGATCGTCGACGAGCACCTCGGCGACGAGCTCGAGGGCTCGACGCCGGTCCTCCGCTCCGTTCGCGCGATCTGCGTCCTCGAGGAGCACCAGAGCCTGCTCGAGCGGCGTGAGTGTGATCTCAGGCTCGGGCTCTAGCTCTGGCTCGGGCGGCGGAGCTGGCCCCCGTTGTGGCACCGCGAAGTGCACGAGCATCGCGCCGGCGAGGGCAAGGGCGCCGGCGAAGACGAGCAACGCCAGGACGAGCAGCCCCGGGGACACGCGGTACGAAACTGCTGGCAACGAGATGAGATCGGCACGCCAGGGGTTCGGATTCGTTGAGCCGGCAGATCCCTCGAGGTTCGCTGCTGCGAATCGCGAATACACGAGGAGGAGCGGCCACTCGGCGCCGACGGAACTGCGCTCCGCGAGATCTGCCCCGGGCCGCGTGAACGACACACGCGCCCTGTTGAACTCGAGGGCTGCGGACTGGTTCGCGGGAGGGCACGGGCTCGACGTACAGCGGAGCAAGTAGGTCGTTTCCAGGTGGGTCGTCGCTCCGGCGTCGCGCCGCGATCGCTCCGGCTCGCCGACGACCTCCCACGGCACAAAGTCCGTGGCGATGCGAACCGAGTCCGGGTCTACCCGCCGACGGTCCAACACGACGTCGACCTGAGCCGCGATCGTGTCGCCGAAGAGAATGGTGCGCGGGACGATGGAGGCGCGCGCCTCGATGCCTTCCGCAAGGACGGATCGCGCCGGAGACTTTCCGCCGTCTCCTCCGTCCTGGGTGGAGACAACCACGACGGCAACCGCCGTCACCGCGGCGACCGCGCCGAGCCCGAGCGTCAGTAGCAGACGTCGCCGCCGCATCTGCTCAGGCCGCCCCCACCACTCGCCTCGTCCGCCGGAGGTCGGTCCAGACGAGGAACTGCTCGAGGATCGCCGAGCGGTCATTGGACGAGACGACGATCGGGTCGATGTCGAGGAACCGAAACGTCTCGAGCAGGGCATCCATTCGCTCTTCGTTGAGGACCTTGCGCGCTGACGCCTCCTTCCTCCGCAACCGGACGGGCGCCAGCCTGCCTGAGCGAGGTTCACGGAGAGGCACGACGATCCCACTCACCTCGGGAAAGCTCTGCTCCCACGTGGGATCCTGGATCACCACGGGGACGATGTCCCAGCGGTGCTCGATCGCCGCCAGCCACACGTCATTGGACGACCCGGGGAGGAAGTCCGAGAGAACGAAGACGAAGGTCCCCGGGCTCACCGCTCGCGGATGCGCCGCGAGATGGTCCATTGACCGCTCGAACCAGTCTGGCGGCCCCCCGTACTCCAGCGACCAGAGGCGCTCGTCGCGGAGCTCGATCAGCTTGCGCTCGCCCTTCGGCTGCCGCCAGTGTGGATCTCCGTCCGCGTAGTCCAGATAGCCGACGAACCCCCCGGCTGCACCAGCGCTCGCGAGGATGAGCTCAACGACCGTGCGCATTGCCTGCGGCTTGTCGAGCCACGGAAGAGGAGCGCCGAAGCAGGACATCTCGGGGCGTCGATCGCAAACGATGACGACCTTGGGCGCCTCCTCGGCAAAGCGCTCGCGCACGACGAACTCGTCCCCGCCCCTCGCGGTCGAAAGCCGCGCCGACGCTGCCCAGTCGATCGCGTCGATGTCGTCTCCGGGCCGGTAAGGCCGCGATCCGGCGACGTCCGTACCGGAGCCTCTGCGAAGGCTCCTCATCGTTCCGAAGGAGAGCCCGATCACGCGGCGACGCGGAACGAGCGGGAACGTCAGCCGAGCGCTCGGCACCGGCGCGTCCTACTGCGTGGGATCAGACCCGTGGGGTCTGACCCCGCCCCCGCCCTCGAAAAGGGGGTCCTCCTCGGAGCCGGGTCGCGGTGCGAGCTCGAGACAGCCAAGCCGGAACTCGTCGACTGCCTCTGCCCACCCCGTCGCACGGGCGCGGGCGACGAACCCCGGCGTGAAGACGACCCTGTGGATGAGCACGGGGACGAAGAGCCGCTCGATGTCCTCCGGGGTCACGTAGCTCCGCCCGTCGAGCAGAGCCCAGGCTCGGGCCGCTCGTTCCAGGGCGAGGCTCCCGCGCACCGAGCTGCCGATGACGACGGACTCCTGCTCGCGGGTCGTCCGCACGAGCTCGACCACCCAGCGGTGCAGAACCTCGTCCACGTAGACGTGCTGTGCCGCCGCACGCAGCTCGTGCACCTCGTCGAGGCTGATGACGGGACCCAGCCCGTCGAGGGGGTGCGAGTAGCGCTGGTCGACGAGGATCCGGAGCTCGTCCTCGAGGCCCGGATACCCGAGCGCAGCCCGCAGGAAAAAGCGGTCGAGCTGGGCCTCCGGGAGCGGGAACGTCCCCTCGTACTCGATCGGATTCTCCGTGGCGAGCACGATGAACGGATAAGGGAGCTCTCGTGTCACCCCGTCGACCGTCACCTGCCGCTCGGCCATAGCTTCGAGCAGTGCCGACTGCGTCTTCGGCGTTGCGCGGTTGATCTCGTCGACGAGAACGACGTTCGCGAAGATGGGGCCCGGCCGAAACTCGAAGTTCCTCGACCTCTGGTCGAAGACCGAGAGCCCGGTCACGTCGGTGGGCTGGAGGTCCGGCGTGCACTGGATCCGCTGCGGAATCGCGCCGTCGATGCTGCCGGCAATCGCACGCGCCAGGACCGTCTTGGCGGTCCCAGGCACATCTTCGAGGAGGACGTGCCCGTCACAGACGAGCGCCGTCAGGACGAGCTTGATCTCGTCCCGCTTCCCGTAGACGACCGTCTCGATGTTGTCGACGAGCCTGTCCGAGATCGCGCCTGCTCGCTCGAAGCGCTCGGGCTCGGACGCTTGCGCAAGGACCGGCTTCACCGGCGCGATGGTATCTGCGGACGTGTCTGGAACCGAAGTGGCCATCGGCGCTCAGGTACTTCTACGCTTGCGGCGGCTTCTTGTTAGCGGGCCGGGGTCAGGTCTTGCATTCACGCACCTCGGTGCGTGAATGCAAGACCTGACCCCACGCAGTCCTACATCAGCGCTTCGGCGCCCGCGACCACTTCCAGGATCTCCTGCGTGATCTCTGCCTGTCGAGCGCGGTTCATCCCCAGGGTGAGCGAGTCGATGAGATCGCCGGCGTTCTTGGACGCGTTCCGCATGGCGGTCATCCGCGCGCCCTGCTCCGACGCGGTCGACTCGAGGAGAGCGCGGTACACCTGCGTCTCGAGGTACACCGGGAGCAGTCGCTGCATGATCTCCTCGGGCTCGGGCTCGAAGATGAAGTCGCCGCGGAGCGTGTCCGCAGCGCGCTCGTCCTCGTCCGTCTCGAGAATGTCGGGAGAGATCGGGAGGATGTCCTGCTCGGTCACTCGCTGGGTGAGCGCCGAGATGAACGTGTTGTAGACGAGTGTGACGCGATCGACCTCACCGGAGGTGAACAGCTCGGCGCAACGGTGAGCAATGGCCTGCGCATCCTCGTAGGCAGGCCGGTCCGTGAAGCCGATGTACGAGCCGGCCAGCTCGCGGCGCCGGAACAGGAGCGTCGAGCGACCCTTCTTGCCCACCGCCACCCAGCGGACACCCTTGCCTTCGGCCTGAAGCGAACGTTCGAGCGCGAACGCGCGCCGAACGATCTGCGCGTTGAATGCGCCGGCGAGCCCGCGGTCACCCGTCAGGGGGACGATCGCAACCGTCTCCACGCTCTCCCGCTGTTCGAGCAGCGGGAGCCGGACCGATGCCGAGGCCCTCCCCACGCCTGCGATCAACTCGTTCATCGTCTCGGCGTAGGGCCGGAGCGCCTTGATCCGCAGCTCGGCGCGCCGCAGCTTGGCCGCGGCGACGAGCTCCATCGCGCGCGTGATCTTCCGCGTGTTGCGGACGGAGTGAATGCGCCGCTTGAGGTCCTGGACGGTGGCCATGTGCCCTGAATCGGAGCGGGGTTAGCCCGCGAGCCCCTTCTCCTC
>JAERMP010000004.1 GCA_016844515.1 Thermoleophilia bacterium
AGCTCGGTGTCCATGGTCTTCAGCGGGAAGAACCCGTACGCGGTCGTACCGTATGCCTCCCGGAGGAAGTGGCTGTCCGTGAACCCGGGGCACGCAATCGGCGCCAGCCGCGCACCTGGCTCGATCTCGGCAGTGAACTGCTCGAGCGCGTCCCACAGCGGCGTGGCGAGCGGCGAGCGCGTTCCGCCGACGGCCTCCAAGAACTCGATCTCGTAGCTCCCGTTCCCGAGCGCGGCACGAATCAGGGGCTCGACCTCCGCGGGCGTCGTCTCCGGAAGCAGACGGCAGTCGACGGTGATCTCGCAGAGCGCCGGGATCACGTTCCGCTGGTGGGAAGCGTCGATCATCGTCGGGGAAGCGGCTCGACGAGCGCCGGAAGCAGCGGATGGAGATCGCCCGCCCGGCGGAGCGCGTCGTCGAGCGGAGGTGCCTCTCCGAGCACCGCCTCGAGGAAGCCCTTGGCCTCCGGGATCAGCTCGCGCGGCGGTTCGAACGCACCCAGCGCCTCGATGTATCGGGCGGCCTTCACGAGCGCGTTGTCGGCGATGCCCGGCATCGAAGCGTGCCCGCTGCGACCGTGAACGCGGACTTTGAAAGGCGCGGACATCTTCTCGGCGGTCGCACACATATAGATGGGCTTGCCGCCGAGCACGAGCCGTTCCCCACCTCCCTCGTTGATCGCGTAGTCGCAGCGAGCAGCGTCTGGATGCGCCTCGACGAGCCAGTTGAGGCCGTACCCCGCGCCGACCTCCTCATCTGCAACCACGAGGAGGATCAGGTCGCCCGACGGGACGAAGCCCTCACGGTGGAGAGAAGCGAAAGCGACCGCTGACGCAGCCACCTGGTCCTTCATGTCCAGTGCGCCGCGCCCCCACACCTCGCCGTCCACGAGATCGCCGGACCAGGGGTCGCGGTCCCACTCTGACGGATCGGCGAGCACTGTGTCCGTGTGGGAGAGGAAGGCGAACGAGGGCCCGTCACCTCCCTTGATCCGTGCGACGAGGTTTGCGCGCTCGGGCACACGGCCGTAGAGCTCGCACTCGATCCCGCTGGAGGCGAGGTAGTCGCGAAGAAGCTCGGCAGCCCGCGTCTCGTTCCCCGGCGGGTTGACCGTGTCGAGCCGGAGCAGCCCCTGCAGGAGCTGGGTTGCCTCTTCTCGGAGCCCTAGAGAGACTGCGTGGGGGACAGAGTTAATTCTGTTCCCCGCCCGATACTTCTGCCTTCGACAGTGCGGTCAACTCGTTGCGGACTTCCCAGAGCTCGGGATACGACGTCTTCGTCACGAGGCGCCCCAGGAGCTCGACGGGTGTCCCCTGTGTACCGACGACACTGTCTCCGATCACTCTCGCGACGATCTGGTAATGGCGCATCCTCCACAGCTGCGCCTGCTCGTCGAGCTCGATGAGCGATTCGGCGAGTTGGTAGAGGTGCTCGTGGTCGCGCCCTTGCACGTAGAGGTCGGCGAGCGAAAGGTCGGCTTCACGTCGCGCGTTGTGGAACGCTTGACCAAGACGAGGCAGGACACGGCGTAGCTCGTTCCACCCGGGTGAGTCGAAGCCCGAGCCGTGGCCGAGCACCTTGCGGATCTCCTGGTACTCCCACGGCGACATCTGCTCGAGCATCTCGAGCTGCGGAACGAGGAAGCGAACGCACAGAATCGACCTCCGCAGAAGACGAAGGGCGCCCCGTAGGTCGCCCTCGTCGATCAGCCGCGTCGCCTCCTCAGCATCGTTCCACGCGAGCTTGAGCCAGAGCTCGCCCGACTGGTGCGTCACCTGGAAGAGAAGCTCATCCCGGTGCACCCACTCGCCGCTCGTCTTCTGGAGTGCGAGCAACGCGTCCGTATTGATGTACCGCTCGTAGTCGGACGAAGCGTCGCCCGGAAGGATGGGCTGAGAGTAGTCCTCGACCTCAGAGCCGGTCATGGCCGGAGCATACTTCGCTCGTGGGGGACCTCTTCACCGAAGCGGCGAAGAAGCGCCAGGCCGAGAGCGGGCCTCTCGCTGTCCGGTTGCGCCCGTCCACTCTCGACGAGCTTGTCGGGCAGCAGCACGTCCTCGGCGCCGGCTCGGCGCTTCGCCTTGCGATCGAGCAAGACCGCCCGCCGTCGATGATCCTCTTCGGTCCGCCCGGCACCGGGAAGACGACGATCGCACGCATCGTCGCTGAGCGCACAGGAGCGGCGTTCGAGGAGCTCACCGCAGTTTCAGCGCGGGTCGACGACGTACGCGCCGTGATCGCGCGGGCCGGCGACCGGCTCGGCGGCAACGGCCTGCGGACGATCCTCTTCATCGACGAGATCCACAGGTTCAACAAATCGCAACAGGACTCGGTGCTCCACGCAGTCGAGGACGGTCTCGTGACGCTGATCGGCGCCACCACAGAGAACCCCTACTTCGAAGTCAACTCGGCGCTCCTCTCGCGCTGCACGGTGATCGAGCTCACCGCGCTCGCGGAGGACGAGCTGGTCGAGGTCCTCGTCCGCGGTGCGGCGATGCTGGGGACCGAGGCGGAGCCCGATGTCCTCGCTCTCATGGCGACGCGCGCCGGCGGCGATGCGCGGGCGGCGCTCCAGATCCTCGAGCTCGCCCAGGCCACTGCGAACGCGGAGGACGCGCCGATCTCCGAGAACCACGTGCTCGACGCATCGCGCAAGCGCCCGCTCCTGTACGACCGCAAGGGCGATCAGCACTACGACTTCGTCTCGGCGTTCATCAAGTCGATGCGTGGCGGCGACGTAGACGCCTCCGTGTACTACCTCGCAGCGATGCTCGAGGCGGGCGAGGATGCCCGGTTCATCGCACGGCGAATGGTGATCCTCGCCTCCGAGGACATCGGCAACGCCGACCCGAACGCACTCGTCGTCGCCGTCGCAGCCGCGCAGGCACTCGAGCACGTCGGCTTGCCCGAGGCGCAGCTCAACCTCGCGCAAGCCGCGATCTACCTGGCACGCGCGCCGAAGTCGAACGCCTCGGCGGTTGCGATCTGGGAGGCTCGTCGAGACGTGCGCGAGCACGGAAACGCCCGGCCGCCGGCAATGCTGCGCTCGACCGGGCACAAGGCCGGTGCGAAGGCGCGCGGGCACGGAGAGGGCTACGCCTACCCTCACGACGATCCGACGGGCTTCGACGTCTCGTACCTCCCCGAGGAGCTTCGGGGACGGCGGTACTATCGGCCCTCCGGCGCGGGAGAGGAACCAGGCGATGGCGGTGAGAACAGGTGACAAGGCCCCCGAGTTCGACCTCGAGGTGACATACCGGGAGCGCGTCAAGCTCTCCGACTTTCGTGGCCGCTCGAATGTCCTCCTCGTCTTCCACCCCTTCGCGTTCACGGCGGTATGTGAGG
The DNA here is from genome assembly GCA_016844515.1 of Thermoleophilia bacterium. The sequence continues at coordinate 3,346 of JAERMP010000004.1, forward strand.
AAGAGGCGCGCGACCTCCAGGAGAACCTCGTGTCGTTCCGCAACGCGGAGACCGAGATCGTCTTCGTCTCGTGCGACTCGGCGCCGACCCGTCAGGCGTGGAGGCGAGAGCTCGGTGCGGAGTACACGTTCGCGTCGGACTTCTGGTCGCACGGCGATGTCGCGAAAGCCTACGGAGTCTTCAACGAGGCGAACGGCGCACCGCACCGCGGAACGTTCCTCATCGACAAGGACGGCACGGTGATCTGGTCGCTCGTGAAGATCAAGGACGAGCGCCGCATCGAGATGGTTCCTGACTCGCTCGAGGCGCTTGGCGAGCGTGCGTAAGAAAAGCCTTGTAACAGACTGTTACTTGGCAGTTCCAGCCTCACCGTGCCGATGACAGCACTCGCGCTCCACGAGTGGGGCGATGCCGGCGCTCCTCGAGTGGTGTGTCTGCACGGGGTCCGCAATCACGGTCGGCACTTCGCGAGACTCGCAGAGGCGCTGCCCGAGCTCCACGTCCTCGCTCCCGATCTTCTCGGGCACGGGTTCTCGCCGTGGGAGCCGCCGTGGGACATCGGTGCGCACTGCGACGCGATCGTCGAGACGGTCGGCGCACTGCCGGCGGCGCTGGTCGGGCACTCGTTCGGAGGGCGGCTGGCCTTCGAGCTCGCAGCCCGCGCCCCGAGGCTCGTGCCGAAGCTCGTCCTCCTCGATCCCGCGATCCTTCTGCCCGGGCACGTCGCCCTCGCCGCTGCAGAGAACACGCGCCCGGACAAGACCTACGTCTCGTTCGATGAGCTGATCGAGCGCCGGTACGACGAGAGCCAGCTCCAGCGAGCGCCGCGCGAGCTCATGGTCGAGGACCTCGCGAGCCATGTCGTGCTGGACGACGACGGTCGCTACCGCTACCGCTACTGCCAGTCGGCGATCGTCGCGGCGTACGGGGAGATGGCATCACAGCCACCACGCTTCGAAGACGTCCAGATTCCGACGCTTCTCGTCCTCGGCGAGCGCTCGTACCTCCCATACGACCACCTGCTCGGCGCGCACCGCGAGGCGCTCGGAAACCTGCTCGACGTCGTCGTCGTCCCCGGCGGGCACTCGGTTCTCTGGGACGCTCTCGACGAGACGGCCGAGGCCGTCAGCGACTTTCTGCGCTCATGACCCCGGCGCGTACGCCGGAGACGCCGAGTCACGTCGCGCACAGAGGACGCTGAGCACGACGATCGCGATCGCAAGCAGGATCGCGAGCACGGTCCAGAAGAGCGAAAAGCCGCCGAGGACAGCCCCCACCGAGGCGAGGGCGGCGCCGGGCCACGGCCGGCGCTCGATCGTTCGGATGCCGATCACGACGAGAGCGGCAAAGCCCGTGAGCGCTGCCAGGAAGAGCATCCGGCGCAGCAGCGGGTCGTCGGCGAGGATCAACTCTCCAACGCCGACGAGGACGTACAGCGTCGCAGCGAGCCAGCCGAGGACAAAGAGTATCTGGCGCGCCTTCGTCGTCTGCACGGTGGGATCCTCTCGTCGGGGGCGGGCGACACTACCAAGCACACGTTGACAGCGGCTCCGCTACGAGCAGAGTTCGGCCGCGACCGCCACGTAGATCTCGACACAGCGCTCGAGATCAGCGATCCGGACCCATTCGACCTCTGCGTGGGCTCCCTCGCCGCTCGGACCGAAGAGCACGGTCGGGATCCCGACGCCCGCGAGAAGGGCAGAGTCTGCCCAGAACGGCACACCGACGATCTCCGGCTCCGCGCCGAGAACAGATGTCGCATGGCGGCGCACGATCTGAACGATCGCCTCGCTCTCCGCGACCTCGAACGGCTCGCGCGATGCGAGGGCCCGCACCTCGGCCGAGAAATCATCGTCGCCCGCGCCTGCGCCTTTGACGACCTCTCGCAGCTCTCGTTCGACGATGGCCACCGTCTCTCCGGGAATCGTGCGGCGCTCGGCCTGGAGAACGCAGCGAGCTGGATAGCTCGAGTACTCTTGGCCACCTTCGATGAGGGATGCGTGCACGCTGCCCGAGCCGAGGTGCGCGTGCGTCGGGCTCGCGCGCAGCCTGACGTCCAGCTCTTCGAGGCCCACAAGCACGCGCCCCATCTTCACGATCGCGTCGATACCGATCTCCGGTCTGGAGCCGTGTGCCGCCCGCCCACGGGTCTCGATCTCGACGTTGACGAACCCGCGGTGGGCAACTGCGACCTGCATCTCCGTCGGCTCGGTCACGATCGCGGCGTCGGCGCGCAGACGTGCGGCGACGGCCTCCGTTCCCACGCTCGCGAACTCCTCATCGGCGACGGCGGTCAGGACGACGTCGCCTGCGAAGCCCCGACGGCCCGCCTCCGCCGTGGCCAGCATGCACGCAGCGAGGCTTCCCTTCATGTCGTACGCGCCGCGCCCGAAGAGGCGGTCGCCCTCGATTCGCGGCGTGAAGGGGTCCGTCATGCGGGCGACCCCGACCGTGTCCATGTGCGCGTTCAGCATCAGCGAGCGTCCGCCTCCGGTCCCGCGTGCGGCGGCGATCACGTTCGGGCGTCCAGGCGCGGCGTCCTCGAGCGACGTCTCGAGACCCGCCCGCTCGCACCACTCGGCGACGAATCGTGCAACCGCTGCCTCGCCGGATCCCCCGGAAACGACATCCGGGTTGATCGACTCGATCTCGACCAGGCGGGCCGTGAGCTCCGCGGCCCCGGTCACGCGCTACGCCGTCGCGTACTCGTCCGCGATCGCGAGCGCCTCGTCGAGGATCGCGATCCCCTCGTCGACCTCTTCGCGCGTAACGGTGAGCGGCGGGACGGCCATGACCACGTTCCAGTGCGTCATCAGGTAGAGGCCGCGCTCGAGCGCCGCCTTCGCCATCCGCGCCACCGGAGCCGTTGCATCGCCCGAGGCGTTGAACGGGACGAGCATCTCGCGGGTCTCACGATTCTTCACCAGCTCGACTCCCCAGAAGCAGCCGAGACCGCGCACCTCGCCGACCGACGGGTGCTGCTCTGCAAGTCCGCGCAGGCCCTCACCCAAATACGCCCCCACGTCGGCCGCGTTCTCGACGACGCCCTCCTCCTGGAACGCCTCGATCGACGCGACGGCAGAGGCGCAGGCCAGAGGATGACCGGCGTACGTCAAACCACCGGGGAAGAAGCGGCTGCGCACCCATTCCTTGAGCGGGTCGCGAATGATCATCGCGCCGAGCGGGACGTAGCCCGAGTTGATCCCCTTCGCCACGGTGAGGATGTCCGGAACGACGTCCCAGTTCTCGCACGCGAACCAGCGGCCTGTGCGGCCGAAGCCCGCCATCACCTCGTCAAGGATGAGCAGGATCCCGTGCCGGTCGCAGACCTCGCGGATCGCCTTCAGATACCCGGGCGGCGGCGGGATGATGCCGTTGGTCCCGGTGACGGTCTCGAGGATCACGGCCGCCACCGTGTGCGCCCCCTCGTACTCGAGGATCTCCTCGAGATGCGGTGCTCCCGTGCAGACGGGGCACGGATCCGGATGTCCCGCCGGGCAGCGGTACGTGTAGGGATCGAACATCCGCACGAGGCCCGCCATTCCCGGCTCGTTCGGCCAGCGACGGGGATCGCCAGTCAGGGAGATCGCGCCGTGCGTCGCGCCGTGATACGAGCGGTAGCGGGCGATGATCTTGTGCCGGCCGGTGTAGAGCCGCGCAAGCCTGATCGCGTTCTCGTTCGCCTCGGCGCCCGAGTTCGTGAAGAACGACATAGAGAGGTCGCCAGGCGTCACCTCCTCGAGCAGTCGCCCGAGGCGGGAGCGCGACTCGTTAGCCATCGGCGGGCCGATGGTGCACAGCTTGTCGGCCTGCTCCTTGATCGCCGCGATGATCTTCGGGTGCTGGTGACCGATGTTGACGTTGACGAGCTGTGACGCGAAATCGAGGTAGCGCTTCCCGTCGTAGTCCCAGAAGTAGCGCCCTTCGGCCCCCGCGACCGGGATCGGGTTGATCGCGTCCTGGGTGGACCACGAATAGAGGACGTACTCCTTCGCATCCTCGACGATCTGCGCGCCGAGGTTGGGGTCGGTCTCGATCACGGCCATCTGCTCGCTCCTTCGCGTCGCTCGCCGCGATCGTAGCCCGCCGGCGGCACGGAGGCCCGGAACTCCGGGCCTCCGTTCAGATGCCTTCTCGCTGGACGCTACGGCGCGTCGACGCAGATCACGAAGACCTGTACGTCCCAGTCGCCGAGGACGATGTCGGTCTCCGCCGCGAATCCCCTCCACGCGGCTGGCGTCTCGACGAGCCCGATGAGGAGCGGCCTGCTCGACTGCAAGGCGACGGCGGCGGGAGCAGCCCCGTCAGAGCCGTCCCCGGTGACCCTCGCCCCACCACTGATCGCGATCTTCCCTGGTGGGCAGAACACGGTACCGCTCTTCTCCGAATCGCTGTTGAGCAAAGTTCTCTCGCTCAGAACTTCGAACCCGCTGAGGCCAGACGGTCCTGCCGGCCCGGCAGGACCAGCCGGACCTTGAGCACCGTCCGTACCGTCGAGGCCATCCGGACCAGCTGGACCAGCCGGGCCCTCAAAACCGGCGGGCCCAGTCGCCCCGGTCGCTCCCGGTGGCCCGGTCGGCCCTACGGGACCGGTCGGACCTACAGGGCCGGTCTGGTTCCAGTTGAGGGCGGTCTCGCCCGACTTGCAGTTCGTCACCGCGTTGTCGATCACACGAAGCGTGCCGCCCGACTTCAGGTAGCAGCTGTAGATGACGCTGCCCGAGCCAGGGATCGCCGCCCACGCCAGGGTGGCAGCTCCGAGCACTCCCACGAGAGTCCCGAGGCCGACTAGTGCCTTCCACCTTCGACGCATCACTCTCCTCCTTCCTCTCGCGGAGCCGTCATGGCACCGCGACTTCGCTGACTTCGATCGCTTGCGTCCGCGCCGCGACGTAGGGCGGGAGCTGCGCGAGTGCGGACTCCTCGCCGCCAGCCTCAACCGTCCACCAGAGCTCGTGCCCGCCTTGGCGGCAGGACGCGAGCGTGAGCCCGCCGCGGAGAGGGCTCTCGAACCCGCGCCAGGCCGCGAAGGCAGCCCGGCATTCGGAGGGCTCGTGACTGTGCTGGAGCACGTACGTCGCCACCGCGTTACGCCGGGTTCACGACGGCCGTTGCCCGGATCGTGTCCAGGACGTGCGTCGCACCCGACCCGGTCTCGAGAACAAGCGACACGGACACGTCGAGCGTCAGGCTCTTGCCCTGATCGAGCAGCTCGATGACCGGATCGGGCCGGGGTTCCGCGAGCCCCTGGCCGATGCCCGTGAGTGGGACCTCGGAGCCCTGCTTCAGCGAGGTGTCCTTGCCGCCGATCAGCGGCAGAGACGAGGGCACCGTCGCGCGAACGACGCTCGTCCCGTCCCGGATGGACGCCGAGAGCTCGAGCGCGAACCGGTCGCTGACCTGGGCCTGCACGATGCCCTTCGTCGCCATCAGACCCATGACCTCGTACGACAGGAGCTCGTTCCCGTCCCGTTGGATCACGATGGTGGGCAGGTCATGGCCGATCCCCGCCGAGGCCTGCGTCGCGAGCGTGGCGAGCGCGGTGGTCCCTATTGCTAGAACGAGAACGATCCGTCGCATTCCGCTTCCTCCTTGTCGATGCGTCGAGACTGGCGCGCCGCCGGACTCGGCGGTATCGGGGATATCCCTGAATCTCGCTGCAATCGGCACATTGCCGAACCGGTCGAGGCGGTTTACCGTCTGTTCATGGCCGTTGCGGCTGGCTCACTCGTCGCTCGCAAAACGCAGCTCGCAGTGCTCGACCGCATGCTCGATCGAGCGGCGAAGAGCAAGGCCGCGATCGTCGCGGTCGTCGGCGAGCCCGGGATCGGCAAGACCCGTCTCCTCGCCGAGCTCGCCGCGCACGCGGAAGAACGTCGTTTCCTCGTACTCGAAGGCAGCGCGGCCGAGTTCGAATCCGATCTGCCGTACGGCATCGTCCTCGACGCTGTCGACGACTACCTGGCGACTGTCTCTCCGACCCTGTTGCGCCGACTGGGGCCGGCCCACCTGAGCGAGCTCGGCCGCGTCTTTCCCGCCTTGGGCGAGAAGGACCCCGAGCGGAACCCGGTCTTGCGAGACGAGCGCTATCTCCTCCATTTCGCGTTCCGCGCGCTCCTGGAACAGCTCTCGAGCGCCCGCCCGCTTGCTCTCGTCCTCGACGATCTGCACTGGGCTGACCCCTCGTCGATCGAGCTCCTCTCGTATGTCTTTCGGCACCCGCCCCTGGGGCGCGTCCTGATCGCATTCGCCGTTCGCCCGGCGCAGACACCGGAACGCCTCGAAGCGCTGCTTGCATTGACGAGCGACGCCGTCGAGCGCATCGAGCTCGTGCCGCTCTCCCGGGAGGAGGTCGACGAACTACTCGGACCGGAGGTCGACGCCGAGGCGCGCGCCGACCTCTACCGCGAGAGCGAGGGAGTTCCCTTCTACCTCGAGCAGCTCGTCCGAGCTCGCACCAAGCATCACCCGGGGACTCAGCTCACGGTCGCTGGCATTCCAGCACCTGTCGTCGCTGCGCTAGCCGGGGAGCTCCGGGGAATCCCATCCGAGGCGGCGCGATTCCTCGAGGCGGCGGCCGTGGCGGGCGATCCGTTCGATCTCGAGATCGCAGGGAGAACAGCCGGGATCGGGCCTGCTGACGTACTCGAGTCGCTGGACGGCCTGCTCGCCGCCGATCTCATTCGCTCGACCGACGTCCCGCGGCGATTTCGCTTCCGACACCCGATCGTCCGTCGAGCCGTCTACGGGTCGACACCTCCCGGACGGCGCCTCGACCTGCACTCGGCCGCAGCCACGGCTCTAAAGGCGGCCGGGGCATCGCAAGCGGTACGCGCACCGCACGTCGTACAGGCCGGTCTGCCGGGTGACGCCGTCGCCATCGATCTGCTCGTTGCCGCCGCTCATGAGGTTGCGCCGAGGGCGCCGGCAACGGCTGCCGCATGGCTCGAAGCCGCCCAGCGGTTACTCCCCAGCGACGCCACGGACCGGCGGTGGCTCGAGATCCTCGTTCCTGCTGCCGAAACACGGGCCTCCGCCGGCGATCTGGAGAGAAGCCGCACGGCCTGGCGCGAGGCGCTCGAACGTGTCGGTGGCGGAGACGGTGACGCGCGGGCAAAGATCATCGCCGGACTCGCCCCCGTCGAGCGCATGCTCGGTCACCGAAGCGAGGTCGCAGCGCTCCTCGAGGAGATGCTCGCGCAAGCGGCGCCGGGCTCGCTCGAAGTCGCGACACTCGAGGTCGAGGCTGCGGCGGATGCGTTCTACGCGTCCGATCGTGAGCGTCTTCTGGAGTACGCGCGCAGAGCGCTCCGAAGCGCGCAGGCACTCGAGAGCCGGCCGCTCTTGGCATCCGCAGCGGCACTGCTCGCCATGGGCGAGCTCGCCGCGGGCAACAACAGCGCGGCGGAGGCGCACGCAGCGGAGGCGAAGTCGCTGGTCGATGCACTCGCCGATCCCGAGCTTGCGTCGAGGCTCGACGCGCTGTACTACCTCGGGCGAGCGGAGTCCTACCTCGACCGGCACGACGAGTCGGTTCGCCACGTCGAGCGCGGCGCGGCGCTACTGCGCACGGCGGAGCAAGGGCACTGGCTCGTGCCGATGCTGAGCTTTCTCGGGCCCGCTCTCGCAGCGGTCGGTCGTATCGCAGACGGCATCACGGTCGCGAACGAGGCGAGCGAGGCCGCGCGACTGACTGCGAATCCGCAGCTTCTCACCTGGGCACTACACGGGCTGAGCGCCGTTGCGACCACCGCTGGCGATGCCACGATCGCGATCCAGGCCGGCGAGGAAGCCGTGATGACGGCAACCGGCAGCGAACAGGGACGAATGACCGAGCTGGCGGCCATGGCGCTCGCGCGCACTCGCATCGACCTCGGCGACTACGAGCGCGGGATCCACGAGCTCCTCGAGGCCGGCGGCGGACCGGACTTCCCGCACCTTCGCTCCTTGCGCGGTCAGAACTACCAGGCGTTGGTCGCGGCTGAGCTCGGTCTGGGTCGCGTCGCCGAGGCGAATGCGTGGGCGGCACGTGCGGAGTCTGTCGAGGACGTCCAGTGGCGTAGCGCTCGGGCGCGCAGTCAGAGCGCCCGAGCGGCCGTCACGCTCGCGGAGGGCAGCCCTCTCGAGGCTGCTCGTGACGCAGGTGCCGCCACTGCAGGTTTCGCAGCGATCGGCCTGCGGGTCGAGGCAGCGCGGACCCGAACTCTCATAGGTCGTGCTCTTGCCACTGCCGGCGAACGGGAGGACGCGATTCGCGAGCTCGAGCAGGCGGAACGCGAGCTCGCGGAGTACGGCGCCGCCCGCTACCGCGACGACGCGCGGCGTGAGCTCCGCAAGCTCGGTCGCCGCGTTCCCCGGCGGGGGCAGCCGGGAAGCGCGGAGTCCGGCATCGCAGCGCTAAGCGGACGGGAGCGCGAAGTAGCCGATCTCGTCGCGGAGGGCAGGACGAACCGGGAGATCGCAGCGACCCTATTCCTCAGCGAGAAGACGGTCGAGACCCATCTCGCGCGAATCTTCGCCAAGCTCGGCGTCCATTCACGGGCAGCCGTTGCCAGCGAGATCTCGCGCCCGCACGTTCCCGGTTGAGCTTCATCGACGAGAGACGGTCGTGCGCGGTGGGCGCCGGACAAGGGGGAAAGTGTCCGGCGCGCCTCCGCGCACATCTATGTCAGCGAGCGGCCGCGGGCAAGAGCTCCTGCCCGAAGGCGGCCCGCTCGACGAACTGTCCGACACCTGGCTCTGCGACCAACGCACCCGACTCGACGAGCACGTTCCCGCGGAGCAACACCGTTTCGGGCGCGCCGGTCACTTCGGTTCCCTCGTAGAGGTTGTAGTCAACCTTCGAGTGTTGGTTTGCGGCGGTGATCAAGTGCTGCCTCTCCGGATCGAAGATCACGATGTCGCCATCCGAGCCCGGCGCGATCGTGCCCTTTCGCGGGTAGAGGCCGAAGAGCTTCGCAGGATTGGTGGACAGGAGCTCGACCATCCGGTTCAAGGAGATCCGGCCGGTGCGAACACCGAACTCGTGGATCATGTGCAGCCTGTTCTCGAGGCCGGGACCTCCGTTCGGGATCTTCGAGAAGTCGTTCCTCCCGACTGACTTCTGCCCGTCCCAGAGGAACGCGCAGTGATCGGTCGAGATCGCCGAGAGGATGTCCGAGCGCACCGCGTGCCAGAGGACCTCCTGGTTCTCGCGCGACCGCGGCGGCGGTGTGTAGACGTACTTGGCACCCTCGAAATCGGGTCGCTCGAGCCAGCCCTGCTCGCGAGCCCGCGCGATCGGGTCGACGGCCTCCTTGCAGGACACGTGCACGACGTACAGCGGCGCCCCGGCGATACGTGCGAGCTGGATCGCGCGGTTCGTCGCCTCCCCTTCGAGCTCCGGGGGCCTCGTCAACGCGTGGTAGTGCGGGGCAGTGTTGCCTGCCGCCAGCGCCTGCTTGACGAGGACGTCGATCGCGTCGCCGTTCTCGGCGTGCACCATCACGAGCGCGCCCGTCTCCGCGGCGACCTCCATCGTGCGAAAGAGCGTCTCGTCATCGACCATGAGGGCGCCCTTGTAGGCCATGAAGAGCTTGTACGACGTGATTCCCTGCTCGGGCAACCGGGCGAGCTCCTCGAGCGAGCCACCCTCCCGGAGATCGGTGACCGCCATGTGGTAGCCCATATCGATGATCTGCTTCCCTTCGGCCTTCGCCCGCCACTCGGCGAGCGCTTCGCCGAAGGTCGCCCCCTTCGGCTGGATGACGAAGTCGACGTGACAGGTTGTGCCGCCAAACGCCGCCGCCGTCTGCCCCGATTGGACGTCGTCGATCGTGGTCGTGCCGCCGAACGGCATGTCGAGGTGGGTATGCGGATCCACGCATCCCGGGAGCACGTACTTGCCGGTCGCATCGATCACCCGGTCGGCCTCGACGTCGAGGGACTCTCCGATCATCGCGATCCGCTCGCCATCGACGAAGACGTCGCCCACGTAGTCGTCGGCGGCGGTGATGATCCGACCGCCCTTGATCAGTACCGACACGTCACCTCACGTCCTTCCTAAGTGCTGGGAGAGCTCCGGGCCGGCCCCACGGTGTCGCGCGGTCAGGATCCGCCGCAGCGGATCCTGACCTTGCGCACAGGTAGTCGACCCGGAGCTCACGCCTCGTCGTTACTTGCCGCCTTCCTTCAGGATGACGACCGACTTCTTGAAGCTCTTGCCCCTGACGTCGAGCCCCTGCTTCTTCAGGTTCGCGACAGCCTTGAGCGCGAGGTCGGTCCGGTACGAAGCCCGCGTCGCAGGCTTCTTGATGACGCCATAGGTCTTGGCGATCCCGGCCGTGCGCTTGTACTCGATCGGATCCATCACGCCGATGCCGAGCCGGTTCGGCCAGACGAGCGCGTTGACCTCGTTCATCTGCCATGTCTGATGACCACGAGGCAGTGCCGGCCCGTTCGCGAGCACGATGTTCGTGCACGCTTTCGGGTTGTCGCGGCAGTAGATCCAGCCCTTGAACGAGGCCTCGAGGAACTTGACGGCCGTCGACTGGTTTGCCTTGTCCTTGATCCAGTCACCACGGACGAAGATGCCGTCCTGAAGCATGCCCGTGCCGAGGTCCGAGTACTTGAAGACGTTCAGATCCTTCAGCGTGTAGAGCTTTCCGGTGTCCGGGTTCTTGACCTCGAGCACCTGGGCGAGCTCGTTGTACGTCATCGCGGACGCCGCGTCGATCTCACCGCTCAGGAACGCGAGCATGTCGAAGTTCTGCTTGACGAGCGTCACGTCCTTGTCCGGATTCATGCCGTTCTTGACGAGCGCGGCTCGCTGCTCGAACTCGTTTCCGAAGATCCATACACCGAACTTCTTGCCGCGCATCTTCTTGAACGTGTTGATCCCGCTCGACTTGAACGTGACCTCGGTCGTCCCGCTTCGGGAATAGACCTGGCCGATGTTGACGAGATCGCTGCCCGTATCGCGGTTCGCGAGCAGGCTCGGGAACCAGTTGATCCCGAACTCGGCCTGCTTTCCGAGCACGACCTGCTCGGGGATGATGTCCGGGCCCCCGGCCTTGATCGCGACGTCGAGCCCCGCCTGCTTGTAGTACCCCTTCGCCTTCGCCGCGTAGTAGCCCGCGAACTGCGACTGCGGGACCCACTTGCTCTGCAGGGTGACCTTCGTCAGCTGCTGGCTCGATTCCCCGGCAGCGGCAAACCCCGCTACGACGAGGCTTGTTCCGACCACGAGCGTGGCCGCGAGTACGTACCACTTGCGTCTCCTCATGTGCCCTCCTTCGGTCACGATCTCCTACCTCCTGTGGATGGGTGCCAGGCGAGTGCGAAGCGCTCGACGAGTGCGATCGTTGCATAGAACAAGATGCCCATAGCGCTCGCGAGCAGTATCGCCGCCCAGGCGATCTCGTAGCGTGCAAGAGAGGTTGCCGAGAGGATCTGGACACCGAGCGCGTCGATCGAGCCTCCGAAGTAGTCGCCCACGACAGCGCCGATCATCGCGAGTACGGACGCAACCTTCAAGGCGGCGAAGACAAACGGCAGGCTGTTGGGAATCCTGACGCGCAGGAAGACCGCGCGTTGCGGGGCGGCATACGACCGCATCAGCTCCAACGACTCCGGCCGAACGGACGTCAGACCACGCAGCGTGTTGACGAGAACGGGGAAGAAGCACAAGACGGCTGCGATCACGATCTTCGACCACGGGCTGAGCAACCCGAACCACGCGTTCGTAATCGGAGCGAAGGCGATGATCGGAACGGCGTTCGCCGCGATCAGGTACGGCATGAGCGCGCTCCCAAACGGACGCCAGCGCGCCAGGACGAGTGCTGAGACAAACGCCGCGGAGCTGCCGAGCACGAACCCGGCGAGCGCCTCCTTGAACGTGATCCAGCCACCCTTGAGGAGTTGCTCGCGTTCGTCCCGGAACGCCGTGACCACGTCCCAGAACGGCGGGAGCAGGAAGCGTTCGATGCCGAGCCAGGGGAGGACCCACTGCCACGCGGCGATGCCAAGTCCAAGAACGACGATCGCAGGCAACCAGTACGACAGCCGGCGCCTGAACATGCCCTCCGAGCGGCGGGTCGGCGTGTGAGCGATCGTGGTCACTCTCTTGCTCCGAGCTCGGTGGCGGCGTCACCGGCGTGCAAGGTCTCGCGTACCTCGGTGACGAGCTCGAAGAAGCGGGGCTCCTCGCGCGTCTGGAACGTGCGCGGTTGCGGCAAGTCGATGGGCACGACCGACGTGATGCGTCCGGGCCGAGCAGACATGACGACGACGCGAGTGGAGAGGAACACGGCCTCGGAGATCGAGTGCGTCACAAAGATCACGGTCGATCCGGTTTCGCTCCAGATCCGCAGGAGCTCGAGATTGAGGCGCTCACGCGTCATCTCGTCGAGGGCGCCGAACGGCTCGTCCATGAGCAGGAGCGCCGGCGAGAACGAGAGAGCCCGCGCGATCGAGACACGCTGCTGCATGCCTCCCGAGAGTTGCCACGGATAGTGCTTCTCGAAGCCCTCGAGCTCGACCAGCTCGACCAGCTGCTTGACACGGTCTGCTCGGCGCGTCCGATCCCAGCGGAGGAGCTCGAGCGGAAGCGCGATGTTCTTCGCGACCGTCCGCCAGTCGTAGAGGACCGCAGCCTGGAAGACGATCCCGTAATCACGGTCGAGGCGTGCACGGTGCGCCGACTTCCCGTTGACGAGGACCTCGCCGATCGTAGGCTCGACGAGATCACCGATCACGCGGAGTAGCGTCGACTTCCCGCATCCCGACGGCCCGATGAGCGAGATGAACTCGCCGCGCTCGACGTCGAGGTCGACGTCCTGCAAGGCCGTGATGCCGCCTTTCCCAAACGTCTTCGAGACGTTCCGAGCCGAGACGACCGCGTCCTGAACGCTCATACGAGCTGCTCCGGAGGTCGGTGCACGACGAGCCTCTCGACCAGCACGATGATGAGGAAGAACCCGATTCCGAGAAGCGCGGCGATCAGGTTCGTCGCCCAGAGGTTCGCTGGATTGAGGACGTAGTACTGGTTGAAGACGATAATCGCTCCGCCGAGCCCCTCCTGGATCGAGGAGGGCAGCTCTCCGATGATCGCTCCCACGACGCACGCGGTGGCCGCGATGCGGAAGGCCGAGAACAAGAACGGGAGAGCGGACGGAACCCTGAGCTTCCAGAACACGGCCCACTCACCTGCGGCGTACGACTCCATGAGCTCGACCGCTTCGGGATCGGCTGACTGAAGGCCGCGCACCGTATTGACGGTGACCGGGAAGAACGTCAGGTACGCGGCAATGACGGAGACACGCATCCAGTCGGTGGGCGTCCAGCCGAAGATCGTGAGACTGCCGAGACCGACGACGACGATCGGCGCGAGCGCCAGAATCGGGATCGTTTGCGACGCGACGACATACGGCATGACGCCGCGACCCAGTACGGCGAAGCGCGCAATCACGGCTCCCAGGAGAAACCCGATCGTCGCACCGATCGCGAATCCGACAACGGCTTCCTTGGCGGTGAAGAGCGCCGAGTGGAACAGGAGGTCGATGAGAAGCGGGCCGCCGGCGTTGGTCCGCTCGAACAACGCTCCGACGATCTCGTGAATGTGCGGCATCGTCGTCGAGTTGACCACGAACGGTCGGGTCCATCCGGTCTCCATCCACAGCCAGCGGTAGCCCTCCCAGAGCCCCCACAGCCCGACCAGCACGAGAGCCAGGACGCTGGCGCGGCCGAGGGCGGAGAGCATTCGCGTGGATACGGATCGCCCCCTCGACGCTGTTCCCCCCGGCTGCACCCGCATTCCATACCACACTCGAGGCAGCGAGTTAGAGTCGTCGTGTGCCACTCGACCCCAAGCGGACCGTCGCCGACCTGAAGGAGCTCCGCGAGCTGACCGGGGACGAGAACGGCGCGCAGCGGGTCGCCTGGACGGAGACGTGGGAGCGCGCGCGCGAGTGGCTTCGCGGCCTGGTCGCCGAGACCGGCGCGAAGGAATCGATCGACGCCGCCGGCAACCAGTGGTTCACCCTCGCTGGGAAGGACAAGCGAGCAGTGCTCATCGGCGGGCACATCGACTCCGTGCCGAACGGGGGCTGGCTCGACGGAGCGCTGAACCTCCTCGCCGGTCTCGAGGTTCTCCGGCGAGTGGCCGCCGACGGCGAGCCGCCCGTGACCCTCCGGCTCGTCAACTGGGCCGACGAGGAAGGCGCGCGCTTCGGGCGAAGCCTCTTCGGGTCGAGCGCCGCTGCGGGCTCGATGAGGGACCAGGACGAGCTTCGGCAGCTCACCGATCGGGAGGGCGTCGCCCTTCCGGACGCACTCGTCGCGCACGGAGTCGACCTCGACAAGGCGCTCGATGCCAACAAGGAGCTCGAGACCGCAGCCGCGTACCTCGAACTGCATATCGAGCAGGGCCCGGTCCTCGAGTCGCTCGGCTTGCCGCTCGGCGTCGTTCAGGGAACGTTCGGCGTCGAACGACACCGGATCACGTGGCGGGGCCAGGCGGCGCACGCCGGCTCGACTCCGATGGACAAGCGACGCGACGCGCTCGCTGGGGCCGCGAAGCTCGCTCTCGAGGTCCGCGGCATCGCGCGGCGCACCGGCGGCGGAGCCGTCTGCACGTCGGGCAGCGTCGTCTGCCATCCGGGGATCGTCACGTCGGTTGTCGAGACTGCGGAGCAGCTCCTCGACCAGCGCGACTTGAACGCTCACCGGCTCGCGATGATGCTGGCCGAAGCGAAGGCAGCCGGTGAGCGTTTTGCAGCCGAGGAGAACATCGAGGTCGAGTGGGAGAAGATCTGGTCGATCGAGCCGATCCTGTTCGACGACACGCTGCTCAACTTCTGTGAGGAGGCGATCCACGAGGTCGCGGGCGTGACGCATCGCCTACCGTCTGGGCCGCTGCACGACGCCGCCGAGGTCGCGAGGGCCGGTGTCCCTACGGTGATGATGTTCGTCCAGAGCCTCCGCGGCCTCTCGCATACGAAGCTCGAGGACACACGCGAGGAGCACCTCGAGCAGTCCGTTGCAGCGCTCGATCGTCTCACGGCGAAGACGATCGACTGGGTCGCTGAGGGCGGCGGACGGTGACCGGGGTCAGACCCCACGGGTCTGACCCCTCTCGAGCAGTCGCTATAACCGCCGGTCTTGCGGTGGGCGGCTGCCTGACGTGGAACGTCTCGAACGTCGGCGCAGTGGCAGATCCCCTGTCGACCGAATATGGAGTTTCAGTCGCGGCGATCGGCTTGCTCACCACGGCTCTCTTCCTCACACATCTCGCGATCCAGCTTCCCGCCGGCCGGGGTGCGGATCGCTTCGGCGCACGAAGCATCGCGCTCGTTGCCATCGGTGCAGCCATCGTCGGGAACGGCGTGCTGCTCGTCGACGACTCGTTCGGCCCGGCGCTAATCGGCCGTGCGATCGTGGGGATCGGCTCCGGCGCCGGGTTCGTGGCTGGGCTCGACCTGGTTCGAGCCGGCGGCGGCGGTTCGGTGCTCCAGGGCCTCTACGGCGGCGCCACGATGGCGGGAGGCGGGCTCGCGCTCATGATCGTGCCTCCCCTCACCGAGGCGATGGGCTGGCGGGCTGCCTACTGGAGCGCAGCCGTGCTCGCGCTTACAGCCGCGCTCCCCACGCTCCTCGCGCGAGGTCTCCCGCACGTCGGCCATGCCGGTGAGTGGGTGATTCGCGATCCCGAGTTGTTCCCGCTCGGCGTGCTCCACGCCGCGACGTTCGGGCTCGCCGTCGTCGCGGGAAACTGGGTCGTCCCTCTCCTCGAGCGTCAGGGCGCGAGCGCCGCCGCCGCCGGATTCGCCGGAGGTCTGATCCTCTTTATCGGAATCGTGACGAGGCCCGCCGGCGGCGTGCTCGCCAAGGGTGGCCAGAGGCGAGCGCTCGTGGCGGTTTCGCTCGCGGGAACGGCGTGCGGAGGCGCTCTGCTCGCTCTCGGCGGTCCGTTCGCGCTCTCGGTTCTGGGGGCACTCGTGCTGGGGCTTTCAGCCGGGCTCCCCTTCGCCGTCATCTTCGCGGCAGCACAGCGGGTGCGGCCAGACGCGCCCGCGGCCGCAATCGCTCTCGTGAACGCCTGCGCGATCCTCACCATCCTCGTCGGCACACCGCTTGCCGGGCTCACCTTCGAGCTCCCGAGCGACGGCCGTCTCGCCTTCGCTGCGATCGCGACATTGTCCGCTCTCGCAGCGCTCGCTCTTCGCAGGGCGCGTCTGTGAGGAGATAATCCGCTCTTCCACCCAGCAAGGGAGATACACATGGCTCTGAGCTTCGGCGTCACCGTTCTGCCCGATCCGCCGTCCAGCCGCCTCGTCGAGCTGTTCCAGCTCGCGGAGTCACATGGCTTCGAGTACGGGTGGACGTACGACTCACACGTGCTCTGGCAGGAATCCTTCCCGCTCCTCACCCTCGCCGTTCAGGCGACCACAACGATGAAGTTCGGCCACTGCGTGACGAACCCCGCCACACGCGAGCCGACGGTCCTCGCCAGCGGGTACGCGACGCTTCAGGACATCTCGAACGGCCGGATGGTCATGGGCATCGGTCGCGGCGATTCCGCTGTCCGGTACATCGGTGACAAGCCTGTTCGCGTAGCCGAGTTCGAGCGGCGGCTCGCGATGATCAAGGACTTCATGAACGGCCGCGAGGTCGAGTGGAACGAGAAGGAGCTCCAGCTCAAGTGGGTGCGACCTGAGCTGCCGGAGATCCCGATGTGGGTCGCCGGCTATGGACCGAAGGCTCTCGCTGTCGCAGGACGGGTCGGGGACGGCGTGATCATCCAGCTCGCGGATCCAGTGATCATCGAGTGGATCATGGACACCGCGCGCAGGGCCGCCGAGGAGGCGGGCCGCGATCCATCGGCTCTCAAGTGCATCGTGAGCGCTCCCAGCCACATCACCGACGACATCGCGGACGCCCGTGAGCAGGTCCGTTGGTTCCCGGCGATGGTCTCGAACCACGTGATGGACTTGATCGAGCGCTACGGCTTCGAGTCGGAGATCCCGCACGAACTCACCGAGTACGTGCGCGTCCGCAAGTTCTACGACTACGACGAGCACTCGCGGGTCGGCGCCAAGCACGGCGAATTCGTCACCGACGAGATCTGCGACCGCTTCTGCGTACTCGGCAACGCGGAACAGGCAACAGCGAAGCTGAAGGAGCTCGAGTCGGTGGGCGTCGACCAGTTCAACATCTACCTGATGACGCACGGCCAAGAGGACGACCTCGCCGCGTACGGGCGGGACATCATCCCGCAGTTCGCGGGAGTCACAACATAGCGCCGGGGTCTGACCCCACGGGTCCGACCCCTCAGTAGATCGTCTTTCCGAGCGCGCTCGCGACGAGCTCGACGGCGGTCTGAGCCGTCGTATTCTCGCGGTCGAGGATCGGGTTCACCTCGACAACCTCGAGGGAACCGGCGAGTCCGGACTCCGCGACGAGCTCGAGCGCGAGGTGTGCCTCGCGGTAGGTGAGCCCGCCGCGCACGGGCGTTCCTACTCCGGGCGCAACATCGGGATCCAGCGCGTCCATGTCGAGAGAGACGTGGACGAAACCTGCTCCGGCGACCCGGTCGAGCGACTCCCGCACGGCCCGCTCGATCCCGATCCGATCGATCTCGCTCATCGAGAACACCCGCACTCCCGTGTCCCGCAACAGCTGGCGCTCGCCGTCGTCGAGCTGACGGATCCCGATCAGCGCGACCTTACGGGGATCGATCGCCGGAAGCGGCCAGTGCTCGCTCTCGAAGCCCTCTCCTGCAAGACCGAGTGCTGCCGCCAGCGCCATCCCGTGGACGTTGCCGGTCGGGCTCGTCTGGGGCGTGTTGATGTCCGAATGAGCATCGATCCAGAGCACGCCGCCCGGCCCGTGCACGGACGCGAGCCCTCCGAGCGTCCCGAGTGCAACCGAGTGGTCGCCTCCAAGGACGAGCGGGAGCGCACCGCGCCTCCTCGCGTCCGCCACACGACCGGCTACGAGCTCGCACGTGTCGTGGATCTCGGGCAAAAAGCGCGCTCGCTCGTCGCGCAGAGCGGTCGCCTCGGCGACAGCCGTCTCCACATTGCCTTCGTCCCGAACCTCGTAGCCCAGGCTCTGGAGCCGCTCCTCGAGACCCGCATAGCGGATCGCCGACGGGCCCATGTCGACACCGCGGCGGCCCTGCCCGAGGTCGAGCGCAGCCCCGATGATGGCGATCTCCCGCTTCGTCTGCGCAGTCACTGCTCGGAACGCTAACGCCACTCGCGGCTACACCGGGTCTCGCCGGTGCCGATAAGCGTGGAGGAGCCCCGGTACACTGGGTTGCCGCGGCGAGGTAGCTCAGCTGGTAGAGCACACGGCTGAAAACCGTGGTGTCGCCGGTTCAAGTCCGGCCCTCGCCACTCGAACCGGGTGGTAGCGTCGCTCGCAATGGAGCTTGCGTTCCTCTCGGCCGTCGAGCAAGCGCGGCTAGTCCGCACGCGCGAAGTCTCGTCCACAGAGCTCGTGCAGCTCTACCTCGAGCGAATCGAGCGTCTCGATCCCGAGCTCAACGCGTACGTCACCGTGTGCGGAGAGGCCGCGATCGAGAGAGCGGGCGAGATCGACGCGGACACGGGAGGCGAGCCGTTTCGCGGCGTCCCTATCGCGGTGAAGGACCTCACGCCGACGGCAGGCATCCGGACGACCTTCTCGTCTCACGCCTATGCAGATTTCGTCCCCGACTACGACACCGCGGTCGTGCGCCGGATTCGTGAGGCGGGGTTCGTGATCGTGGGCAAGACCAACACGCCCGAGTTCGGGACGACGGCGTTCACCGAATCGGATCTGAACGGGGTAACCAGGAACCCGTGGGATCCCGAGCGGACACCCGGGGGATCAAGCGGCGGCGGCGCTGCCGCTCTCGCCGCCGGTCTCGTCCCGATCGCCCATGGAACCGACGGCGGTGGTTCGATCCGCATCCCCGCATCGTGCTGCGGCGTCTTCGGCATGAAGCCATCGCGAGGCCGCGTGTCGAGTGCGCCGTTTGGTTCACTCGAGGGCCTCTCGACCGCCGGTCCACTCACGAGGACGGTCGAGGACGCGGCTCACTTTCTTGACGTCCTCGCCGGCTACGAGCCCGGCGACCCTTGGTGGACGCCGCCGCCAGAGCGCTCGTTCGCGGAAGCAGCTGCATCGTCGCCCGGTGTGCTTCGTATCGCGGTCACATCGACTCCGCCGATCGAGATGCCGGTCGCCTCGGAGTGCGTCGCGGCTCTTCACTCGGCGGCTGCGCTCCTCACCGACCTTGGGCACGAGGTCGTCGAAGCGACGCCGCCGTGGACCGACCCGGACCTCTTCCACACGTTCATCGAGGTATGGCAGGCCGGGGTCACGCTCCATCCGATCGAGGATCTCTCGCTCATGACACCACTGAACCGCGGTCTGGTCGAGTCGGCGCGCGCGAGCTCCGCCGTCGACTACGTGCGAGCTGTCACAAAACTCCAGATGATCGCGCGGCGAACGGTCTCGTTCTGGGAGGAGATCGATGTCGTTCTCACCCCCACGCTGGCGATGCCTCCGGTGCCGATCGGCTGGCAGGAGAGCGTCTCGGGCGCCATCGAGCAACTCCTGCGCAATACCGAGTTCACGCCCTTCACGGCGATCGCGAACCTCACCGGGCTCCCCGCCATGTCGCTGCCCTTGCACTGGAACGAGGCCGGGCTGCCGATCGGTGTGCACGCAATCGGTCCTCCAGCCGGCGAGGTGGTTTTGCTCAGACTGGCCACGCAGCTCGAGGCAGCTCGGCCGTGGGCCGAGCGGCGGCCACCGCTCTCCTGACCTTCGAGATCAACCGGCGAGCGTGATACGGATCTCCTGCCCGGGCGCGGCGTGGAGCATCCGTGCGGCGCTTCCCCGGGAGATTGCGAGCGACATGTTCTTGTAGCTGTCCTCGTACAGGATCACGTCGCCGGGCCGCGCATCGGCGAAGGTCCGCGCCATCACCGCGTAGTACCGCTCGCCCGCCACTTCGAGCTCGACCCGAGTCCCAGAGTAGATGCCGAGGCCTTCGACGTCGTCGCGAGTGAGATTGAGAGCGATGTTGCCGAAGCTGTCGACGTACAGCAGCGTCGCGACGACTCCTCCGTTCGCAATGACGAGCTCCGGCAGGTCGAGACGGACGAGGCTCTCCGGATCGACAGGCGGGCCGAGATCCTCAGGCGATGCGCCCCGTGCCAGGTGAGCCGCTGCGGGACTGAAGAGATCGCGGCCGTGAAACGTCCGCGAGATCGTGTCGAGGGCGTAGTCCGGGTTCGCCAGCTCGTGAGCGGCTGCGATGCCCGTGCGAGCGGCGGCCGGGAGGAGCAGGCCGTTGTCCGGACCGACGTACACGCGGCCCTCTTCGTCCCGCAGGACGAGCGGGCGCCTGGGTCCACCTACTCCAGGATCGACGATGGCGAGATGGACGCCGACGGGCATGAAGCCGATCGTGTTCGCGAGGACCAGGGCTCCCTGCAGGACGGCCTGCGGTGGGATCCCGTGGGTGATGTCGATGATCTGCGCCTCCGGAGCGATGCGCTTCATGACCCCGTGGCACGTACCCACGAAATCGTCCTTGAGCCCGAAGTCGCTCAGGAACGTGATGAACACGCCCGGAGCCTAACTCTGTCGCGGGTATGAGAGCTAGCGGCGGCGTGTCGGCCGAGCCGGCGGGCAGCGCCGAAGCCGCTCGCGACGAGCCTCGCCGCAGAGCCGCAGGCCGCGCGGGCGTATCCGGACGAACGCGGTCGGAGCCTGAAGCGGAAGTGGCCTGCCGACATTGAGCGGTCTGGTCACTCGGCGTTCATCCCCCGTGTTCGTGCCCCGCGCACGCGCGCAGCATAGTCGGATGGGCGGCCGGTCACACCTCGCTCGGCGCCTCGACCGCCGGAGCCGCATCGCGCCTTGCAGCCGCTTCCCGACTGCGCGCGAGCTCAAGGAGCTCCGCAGTCTCACGCTGGAGCCGTATGAGCTTTGCCGCGATGATCGCAACGTAGATCAGAACGAAGAGAAAGAAGACGCCATAGGCCGCCGCAAGGTACTCGCCCTGGGTCACTGAAGCGCCTCGCGAAGCTCCCGTAGGTCCGCGTCGAGGCGCTTACCTGCGAGCTCGACTCTGTACAAGACGTATGCGAGGAGCGTCACAGCAACCCACGCGACACAGAAGGTTGCGAATATCGACCCGCTAATCTCCGGGTCGCGCTTGAAGACCGTCGGGTGGATGAGGCCCTCCGCAAGGCGAATCGCGAGGAAACTGACCGGGATGAGCACAACGCCGAACAACGCGTAGACCGCCGACGAACGGGCGCGGCGCGGCCCCTCCTCGAGTGAGAAGCGAAGCATGAAGTACGCGCAGTAGAACAGGAACAGAGTGAGGAAGAGCACGAGCTGGTTCTCACTCCATAGCCACCAATGCCCCCACGACGCCTTCGCCCAGATCGAGCCCGTGATCAACGTCAGTGCGCCGAAGATCGTGCCTTGATGGATCGCCACGTAGCTCTCGAGGTCGTTGCGCTCGTTTCCGCGCCAGAGGAGGAGGAGCGCCTTCCATGCCCCCAGTCCGAAGCAGAAGTACGCCGTCAGCGCTATCGGGACGTGGATGTAGAAGATGCGCTGCGAGATCCCCTGGTCGGCATCCTCGGGGGCGACGATCAGCGCCAGGATCAGGGCAAGCCCCATCAGGCCCGCTGTGAGCGCGGCGAGACCGGGGAGGGAGCGAAGCGAAGAGATACTCAGGGTCTACTCCGTGACGACATACTCGAAGGACGCCCACGAGAGTACCGCGAAGACTCCGTCGTACAACGCCAAAAGCAGGAGGTAGCGTCCTCCTTCGGGCGAGATCGCCGCGCCGACGCCGCCGACGATGAGCGGGATCGCAAGCGGGAGGACGAGCAGCGGTAGAAGCACCTCCCGCGATCGGCTGGCCGCAGCCATCGCGGCCATGAGCGAGCCCACGGCGCAGATGCCGATGTCGGCGAGCAGGACCCCGGCGAGCGCCGTCGCGTCGAGAGGCGCGAAGAAGAGGACGAATGCGGGCAGCGCGACGACCTGTGCGGCGACGAGGAACGTGAGCGTCGCGAGCGTCTTCCCGAGCCAGATCGCGCTTCGATCGGAAGGAGCGAGCACCAGGCCGTCGAGCACGCCGTGCTCCTGCTCCGGCACCCAAGCGCGCGCGAGGCCGAGCAGCGCAGTGAACACGATTGCGACCCACAGGAGCCCGTACGCGGCGTCGTCTCCCGTCCCCTCCGGGAGCGCGAAATGGAAGACGACGAGCGTCGAGAGAACGAAGAGAAGCATCGCGGGCAGCGTGTCCCGCGCGCGAAGCTCGACCCGCAGGTCCTTGCGCGTGAGGGCTGCGACGTCCGCGAGATAGATCACGCGAGCGCAATCCTCGTCGTAGTCAGCTCAGCGAGACGCTGCGGGTCGTGAGTCGCCACGACGAGGGTTCGCGTGCCGGCGAGCGTCTCGAGTTCGTGATCGAGCAGGCCGACGCCTTCCTCATCAAGCGCCGAGTACGGCTCGTCCAGCAGGATCAGCTCGGGTTCGTGCAGCAACGCCCGGCAGAGCGCAAGTCGCTGAGTCATCCCGCGTGAGTACGTCGAGACACGCCCGTTTCGGGCGTCCCACAATCCGAAGCGCTCGAGGAGCATGCCGATCCGCTCACGGCGCTCCGCCACGCGGTACAAACGTCCGTAGAGATCGAGGTTCTCGAGGGCTGTGAGCTCGCGATAGACGAGCGGTTCGTGACCCAGATACCCGAGTTGGGCGCGGTCGGCGTTGACTTCCAGCACGCCGCGCGTCGGCGCTGCAAGACCCGCGAGAACGCGCAGGAGTGTCGTCTTCCCGGAGCCGTTCGGTCCGGTGACTACGGCGAAACCGCCTGCAGGAACGGCAATGTCGACGCCGTTGAGAACTCGCCGCCTGCCGTACCGCTTCTCGAGATCGCGTGCGCGAATCATCAGACCATGACGTCGAGCGCGACGAAGACGAAGAACACGACGCTGATGACCCCGTTGAGAGTGAAGAACGCGGCGTCGAGACGGCGGAGATCGCCGGGACGAACGATCGAATGCTCGTAGGCCAGTAGGGCTGCCGTTGCCACCACGCCGAGCCAGTAGAACACGCCCACCTCGAGCCCCGCTCCCGCAGCGGCCAGAAGAGCGACAGATCCGGTGTGGAGCAGGCGGGCTCCTGTGAAAACTCCTCGCTCGCCGAACCGGACGGCCCACGAGTGAAGCCCCTCGCGCTGATCGTGCTCGAGGTCGAAGAGCGAGTAGAAGAGGTCGAAGCCCGCGACCCAGAGAAGCACCGCGCCCCCGATAGCCCACGCCTCCCACGGTGCCGTTCCCGAGACCGCGAGCCACGCGCCGATCGGGGCCAGCGCAAGGCAGGCGCCGAGCCAGAAGTGGCAGAGCCACGTAAGCCGCTTCAGATACGGATAGACGACGAACATCGCCACAGGGATGGGCCAGAGGTAGCGCACGACCGGGTCGAGTTGAGAGATGGCTACGAGGAACACCGCTAGCGCAGCAGCGCACAGCGCGAGCACCTGGCCGCGGGCGAGAGCCCCGCTGGGAAGCTCGCGGGTCGCCGTGCGCGGGTTGCGAGCGTCGAGCTCGGCGTCGACAAGTCGGTTCACCGCCATCGCGAGCGTGCGTGCTCCCACCATGGCCAATGTGACCCAGACGACGTTCGCGAGGCCGGGCCAACCATCGACGGCAAGGAACGCGCCGACGTAGGCGAACGGAAGCGCGAACACCGTGTGCTCGATTCGGACCAGCGACGCAAGACGCCTCGGCAGCGGAGTGGGAGCGACGGTCATGGGCCGGCTTCCGGCCCGGGAGCGTGGAGGGGCGTGGGGAACCGGGAGGTTCCCCACGATCTCAGGAAGAAGCGGGCACGACGAAGGCGAGCGTTCGTCACGTTTGTCGGTGAGCCGTTGCCGTGTCGCCAGAAGCCAGCTCGAGCCCGTGTCGGAGCGCAGGCTGGATGACGGCGAAGCCGTCCCGGCAACCACCGGGTGAACCGGGAAGGTTCACGACGAGCGTCTTTCCGCGCAAGCCGGCGACCCCGCGGGAGAGAAGCGCGTGCGGCGTCCTCGCTAGCGCATCCGCGCGGATTGCCTCAGCGATGCCGGGCACATCGCGCTCGAGCACGGTTCGAGTCGCTTCGGGAGTCACGTCGCGCGGAGCGAATCCGGTGCCTCCAGTTGTCAGTATGAGCAACGCATTGTCGTCCGAAAGGCGGCTGATCGCGCCGGCGATTGCTGTTTGGTCGTCCGAAACGACTTCGCGCACGACGTCGAACCCCTCCCCGCGCAGCAACTCGGCGAGCGTGTCGCCGCTCAGGTCCTCGCGAACGCCTGCGTGAACCCCGTCGGAGACAGTAAGCACGCCTGCCTTCACACCGGCTCCTTCGTCTTCTCGACGAGCTCGACATCGCTTATGACCATGTTCTTGTCGACTGCCTTAGCCATGTCGTAGACCGTCAGGGCAGCCACCGTTGCAGCGACGAGCGCCTCCATCTCCACGCCTGTCTGGGCGGTCGTCTCGGCAATAGCCTCGATCTCGACAGCACCATCCGCGACGAGCAGGTGAACGTCCACGTGGGTGAGAGGAAGCGCGTGGCAGAGAGGGATGAGCTCGGAGGTTCGCTTTGCGGCCATGATCCCGGCCAGCTGCGCGGTAGCCAGCGCATCGCCCTTCGGGAGCGCTCGCAGCATCTCCGCGGTAGCAGCCGCCATGCGTACCTCCGCTCGGGCCACGGCACGCCGCTTGGATAGCGGCTTCGCGCCAACGTCGACCATCCGGACGTCGCCGGCCTCGCCGACGTGGCTCAACCCACCTGCGCTCTCGTTCACGTCGAGATCGTAGTCCCCAGCCAACGCACGACCGCGTCGGTTGTCCTAGGTAAGGGGAAAACGCTCGCTTTCATGCGCTCCGTTTCCACGTGGAAACGGCTCCGCGGGAGCTGCTTC
Source organism: Thermoleophilia bacterium (assembly GCA_016844515.1). The sequence goes on from JAERMP010000004.1 coordinate 28,316, forward strand.
GGTAGGAAGATCGAGCGCGAACACCGTGGGATCGCGATCCGAATCGAGCCGGACCGCGCCTCCCATGAGCTTCGCGATCTCGCGGGCGATCGCCAGGCCGAGCCCGCTACCGGACGCCATGCCTCCATCAACCCGATAGAAGCGTCCGAAGACGGCTTCGCGGTATTGCTCCGGGATCCCGGGTCCATTGTCCTCGACGGACAGTTCGGCACGATCGCCGCGGCGGCGAGTGCGGATGACCACCCGCGTGCCAGCCGGCGTGTGGACCATCGCGTTGGTCGCGAGAGCCCGCCCGATCTGGAGAACGCGAGCCTCGTCGCCCGAGCACCGCAGGGCGGGCTCGATATCGGTCTCGAGCACATGCCCGGTCGACGCCGCGACATGCTCGAGCTCGCCCGCCAGGAGTGCGACGACCTCTGCGAGATCGACGGGCTCGTGACGGACGCGCAACTGGCCGGCATCGACGCGAGAGAGATCGAGGAGATCGGCCGACAACTTCGTCAGCCGTTGCACCTGTCCTTGCATGGTCTCTATGAACCGACGCCGAGTCTCGTCGTCGAGCTCTTCGTCTACCAGAAGCTCCAGAAACCCCCCGATGGAGAAAAGCGGCGTTCGCAACTCGTGGGACGCATTCGCAACAAATGCCTTGCGGGCGTTGTCGAGCTGTGCGAGCTGCACTCGCATGCGGTCGAACGCATCGGCGAGCTCTCCGATCTCATCGTTGCCGCGATCGACGATAGGGGCACCGAAATCGCCGTCCGCAATGCGTTCTGCGGCCGTCTCCAGCCGCAGCAGCCGATTGGCGAACATCCCGGCCGCAGTGAGACCGAGCACGAGCGCGAAAATGAGCGCGAAGGCGGTTGCAAGCAGCAGTCGACGTTCGACGAGACGAACCGTTGCGAGCGAGTCGGCGAGCGGTGCCTGGAAGAGCACAACCGCGTCCGCGTCGAGGGGGACCGCAACGTTCGCGTTGTCCCCATTCGCATCGATCACACGGCCGCGCTCGACCTTGCCGCTCACGAGCGCCTCGAGGGCGACGGAGTCCGTTGCCACGTCACGCGAGCTCCTCGTGCGCGAATCTGCGAGAGCGGCGAGTGCGGGTTGATTCGTGGAGAGGACATCGAAGGCGACGACGCGCGAGTTCGTGACGACTGCGTACTCATCGACCCGGTCCTGCCACAGCGACGTGTCCTCGGGAAGCGAGGTCGCGAGTGGACCAGCCAGATCCGCGAGCTGATCGAGTCGTGCATCGACCAATCGCCGCTCGAGCGACGGCACGACGATCAAGTAGGCGGTGCCGAGCGCTCCGGCAACGATTCCGACCAAGACGAGCGCAATGCGGATCCGGATGCCGCCCGGCAGCCTCATCCGACTTAACTACTCCGGTCTAAAGCGATAACCCGCGCCGCGGATCGTGAGAATCAGCTCAGGATCGCTCGGGTCACGCTCGATCTTCTCGCGAAGGTGTCGAACGTGGACGTCGATCGTCCGCGGTTCACGGTAGTCGGACCCGCCACGAAGTCGTTCGAGGAGCTCGCGGCGCGCGAACACCACACCGGGGCTCGACGCCAGCACCACGAGCATCTCGAACTCGATGAACGTCAGCTGAATGGTCTCGCCGCGGATCTGGACTGTTCTGCGCGGTAGGTCGATCATGAGCTCGCCGCGCTCGATCGTTTCCTCGCGCTCCGCCGTGGCGCGCGGCGTCGCAGCCCGCCGCAGCAACGCTCTGACACGGCTGCGAAACTCCCGGATCGAGAACGGCTTCGTGATGTAGTCGTCCGCACCGAGCTCGAGTCCGAGAACCTTGTCGAGCTCCTCACCGCGAGCGGTGAGCATGATGATCGGAACATCGCTCTGGCTGCGAAGGCGCTTGCACACTTCCAGGCCGTCGAGTCGCGGCAACATCACATCGAGGATTACGAGATCTACCGCTTCGTCCTCGAATCGCCGAAGGGCCTCTTCGCCATCGCGCGCTTGCACGACGCGGTACCCGTCCCGCTCGAGCGGGAAGGTCAGCAGAGTCTGAATCGAGTCCTCGTCGTCGACGAGGAGGATGGTCGAGGAGTTGGGCATCGGAGCGTTCGCGCGGGCCCGCGGCTGCCGGCCCGCCTACTATAGCCCGGCGATGGAAGCTGCTCGGCCCCGGAGGCGTCGCCGGCGGCTGCGTCGTGGAACAGCCGACAGGCCCATTGATGGCCGTCTCGTGCGGGTGGGCTTCGTCGTCGTCGTCCCAGCCTTTCTTGCATTTCTGTTCTCGCTCTCGACGACAGGGACGCTCCCAAGATCCTCTCTCGATCCGCTTTTCGACGCAGACGCCGCCGCGGTGCTGCACGAGCAACTCTCGACCCAGTATCCGGCGCGGGTTCCGGGCACGGTCGAGGCCGAGGGCGCGACGCGCTGGTACAGCGAGACGATCTCGGCGCTCGGTTTGGCAACCGAGGAGGACGTCTGGGCCGTGGATCTCGCAGACCTCGGGCGAGTCGACCTTCGAAACGTCGTAACCGTCGTGCCGGGGCGAGCCGAGGAGACGGTCGTGCTCGTTGCTCATAGAGACAACGCAGGAGCGAATCAGTCGTTGGGCGACAACGCCTCGGGAACAGCTGCGCTCATCGAGATCGCTCGCGGGTTCGCGTCGCAGGAGGCCGGTCCGGATCCCTCACCTCAACGGACGCTCGTGCTCGTGTCGACCGATGCCGGCGCCTACGGGGGAGCGGGAGCGGCGCGCTTTGCCGAGATTTCTCCGTACGCGGACGCCGCGATTGCAGTCGTAGTCCTTGATGGACTGGGGGGCCGAGGGCGCCCTCGTATCGCCATCGCAGGAGACAGCCCCGCTTCGCCCGCGCGGGCTCTCGTCAGCACGGCGTCGGCGCGGGTGCGCGAACAGGTGGGGGTCGCTCCATCGCTGCCCTCGGCGCTCACGCAGCTCGTCGATCTGGGGTTGCCGTTCGCGGCCGGTGAACAGGGCCCGTTCCTCGAGCGTGGCGTGGCTGCAATCACCGTCACGACCTCCGAGGCAAGCGATCCTGCTGTCCCGGCCGGCGATCCTGACACTCCGCTCTCGGTTCGGCGGCTCGGCCAGCTCGGGCGCGCCACGGAGGCACTTGTGGACTCGCTCGACAGGAGCGTAGGGGGCGCGTTTCGGACTCCTGACAGCCTCTTTTTCAGTGATCGCGCCGCGAGTGGTTGGGCGGTGCGTCTGACGCTCGTCCTCTGTGTCGTTCCGTTCGCCCTCGGCGTTTTCGATCTTCTCGTTCGCTGTAGGCGCAGAGCCCTTCATCTCGCCCCTGCTTTCCGCGGGCTGCGCGCGAGATTTCTGTTCTGGCTCTACGGCGGGCTTCTCGTCTGGATCGGCGCGCTGACCGGAGTGTTTCCGACCGGCGCTGCTCTCCCGCTTCCCCCCTACACCTCGCTGGTGGCCGACACCCCGGCTGCCGGCCTGACTCTCCTCGCTATCGCGCTCGCACTCGGCTGGCTCGTCGGCCGGAGGCGTCTCATTCCCATGCGGCCCGCCGACGCGAGTGAGCAACTCGCCGGTCTGGCCACCGCACTCGTGGGCCTTGGTGTTCTCGCGCTCGCGCTCGCGCTCGTGAAGCCCTACGCGCTCGTCTTCGTGCTCCCGTCGCTGTACGCATGGCTGTGGTTACCGCTTCGCAGGCGCTTGTGGCAGCGCACGCTTCTCTTCGGCATTGGCCTCGCGGGTCCGTTTCTGAGCCTACTGCTGCTTTCGCGGCAGCTCGACCTCGGTGCGCTCGACACGCCGCTGTACGTGGTTGGGCTTACAACGGTCGGGTATCTCTCACTGGGCTCGGTGTTGGCAGCCATCGCGTGGGCTGCGGTTGCCGCGCAGTTGGCGGCGCTGACGTTCGGACGCTATGCGCCGTACGCACAAGGCATGGAACCGCCACCAGCAGGCGTCGTACGACGATCCCTTCGGACCGTCTTCCGCGCTCGGCCGCGTTCTACTCGAGCCTGAGATACCTGATCGCCGCGCCAGCCTCTATCTCGCCGCCGCCGCGAGGCACGTGGATTAGCGCATCGGCGGTTGCGGCCCTGACGATCATGTGCGACTCCTGGCCGGTGACGGGCTCGAGGAGGACCCCGTCCTCGTCCAGGCGGCGCCGGGCCCGTACGAACTCATCTCGCTGAGGGTTTCTGCGGAGCACGATCGAAGCCCGGCCGTGCTCGTACCCTAGGTTCGCGCTCGCAAGCCCCTGGCGCTCGAGCAGCGCGGGTCTTACGAAGACGAGCGACCCCACGAGCGCCGAGACCGGGTTTCCCGGAAGGCCGAAGACGAGCGTTGCGCCTCGCACACCGAACGAGAGCGGTTTCCCTGGCTTCACAGCCACACCCCAGAACACCTCCTCCACGCCGAGGCCGGCAGCGGCTCTGCGAACCAGGTCGTGTGGTCCCATCGAGACGCCGCCGGAGGTCACGAGGACGTCCGCCGCGAGACCGTGCTCGAGAGCCGCGTGGTGGGCGCCTTCATCGTCCTCGACAACCGGCAGGACCTCGACGTTTGCCCCGGCCGCTCGCAGGACAGCGGCGATCATCGCTCGGTTCGATTCGTAGATCTGCCCGTAGACAAGCGGCTCCCCAGCAGGCCGAAGCTCACTTCCGGTTGCGAGGACAGCGACGCGCGGCCGAGTGGAGCATTGAACCTCAGCGACCCCGACCGCGGCGAGCGCGCCGATCTGCGCAGCTCCGAGCCGCGTGCCGGCGCTCGCCGCAACGTCACCTTCTCGAACGTCTCCGCCGCGAGGACGAATGTGCTGACCGGTGCCTGCAGGCTCGAGAATCTCGACTCGATCGCCGTGGTCAACGACTCGTTCCACGGGAACGACAGCGTCGGCCCCAACCGGCACCGCAGCGCCGGTCGCGATCCCAGCCGCTGCGCTCGCCGGAAGCGGCTGTAACGAGGGACTGCCTGCTGGAACTCGAAAGGCAACCGGAAGCTCGCCCGGAGTCTCGGCGGCCCGAACAGCGAACCCGTCCATCGCAGAGCTCGCGAATGGCGGGAGGTCGACACGCGACAGCGCCGGCTCCCGGAGCACTCGCCCCGCTGCGTCCGCGACGGCGACCCTCTCCACCGGAAGAAGCTGGGCTCGCTCCCTAATGCATACCAGTGCCTCGTCGACCGTGAGGAGATCGGACACCAGCCCGCGCTACGTCCCGCCGACCCCTGGCGCTCGTACCGGGGACGGCTCCGGCTCGTCTGCCGGTGTCGTCTCGGTCTCGGTGCTCTCGGACTCGGAAGCGCTCGGGTCGTAGGTCAGCGCGTACTGACCACGCGTGAACGGCTTCCATTCGGGCCAGAAAGCGGGTTCCGCGAACGGGGTCGGCTCGCTTGCCGCGAGCGCCGGCTCCATGAAGAGCCTCCAGATCTCCGCCGGGAAGCTACCGCCGCTAACTGCAATCCCGTGCACGTTCTCCATGGGGATCTCACCCTTCGTGTAACCGAGCCAGACAGTCGTCGCGAGATCCGGCGTGTAGCCGGCGAACCACGCATCGGCGTACTCCTCGTTCGTTCCGGTCTTCCCAGCAGCCGGGCGACCGAATGCAGCGCGCGTCCCGGTTCCGTACTGGATGTTCTGCTCGAGGATGCGCGTGACGACCGCGGCAGTGCCCTCCGAGATCGCCCGCCTGCGCTTGGGAACGCCCCATCCGGCCGTCGTGTCCTCACGCCCGTCATCGAGGACGACTCGCCGGATCGCCATCGGCTCCGCGTAGACGCCGCCGGCTGCCAGCGTCGCGTACCCCGAGGCGATATCGAGAGGCGAGACCGCGATCGAGCCGAGGCCGATAGAGGGGACGTACGCGCCCTGAACGTCCAGTTGAGACCGCACCCCCATCCGCCGTGCGGTCTCGGCGACCTTCTCCGGGGTGACGTCCAGCGTGAGCTGCGCGTAGACCGTGTTGTCGGAGCGGATCGTCGCGCTCCGGATCGAGCTCCACCCGTAGTAGTCGTTGGCGTACGTGGAAACACACCACCAGCTGCCGTCGTCACAGTTGCCCGCCGGATGCACCTTGTATGTGAACGGAGCCGAGACGTAGTACGTCGAGTCCGGGTTGATCCCCAGCTCGACCGCGGCCGCGAGCACGAACGTCTTGAAGGTCGAGCCCGTCTGCCGGCGCGCCTGCGAGAGCAGGTT
>JAERMP010000058.1 GCA_016844515.1 Thermoleophilia bacterium
CCGATTGGCCTCGACGATCATTGCCGTGACCCCTTGCTCACCCTTCGTTTCGACCCCTGCTTCCTCGAGGGCCCCGGCGCCGTGGAGGCTCAGCGATGCCGGTGAGGCCTCCGGCTCCTGTTCATGCTCCTGCTGCATTGGGTCGTCCGCGACCGGCTCGGGTACGATGGCAGCCGGCTCGTGCGCTGGAGGTTCACCCTCGGCGAGCTCGAAGAGCACGACCGTTACGTTGTCTTCGCCGCCCTGCCGGTTCGCCGCCGCGACGAGAGCCTCTGCCGCCGCCGCCGGGTCTCGCTCGGCTGCTTCCAGCGCAGCTGCGACAGCACTGTCGGCGAGCATCGTCGGAAGACCGTCCGAACAGATGAGATAGAGGTCGCCAGGCTCACCTGCGATCGTGAGCACCTCGACGTCGACTATCGGCTCCGTTCCGAGCGCTCGCGTGATAGCGGATCTCTGAGGATGTCGCTCGGCCTCCTCCGGCGTAAGGACGCCGCTCGAAACCAACTCTGCGACGAGCGAATGGTCGGTCGTGAGCTGCTCGAGCGAGCCAGCTCGCAAGAGGTACGCGCGCGAGTCCCCGACGTGCCCGATCGCGACGGTGCCCGAGTCGGTGTCGAAGAGCGCCGCCGTCACCGTCGTCCCCATCCCGGTGGTTGCCGGATCCGCGAGCGCGCGTTCCCAGATGCGCCGATTGGCCTCGACGATCATTGCCGTGACCCCTTGCTCACCCTTCGTTTCGACCCCTGCTTCCTCGAGGGCCCCGGCGGCCAGTCGCGCCGCGACCTCGCCTGCGCGCGCACCTCCCATGCCGTCTGCCACGGCGAAGAGCGGCGGCTCGCAGATGAACGCGTCCTCGTTGCGAAGACGTCTCCGCCCCGTGTCGGTGACACCTGCTGCGCGCCCGATCCTCATTGCAGCTGAAGCTCCGTCTCACCGATGCGGACGACGTCGCCAGGCCTGAGCGTCCGCCCGCTCTTCACCCGCCCGCCGTTGACGAAGGTTCCGTTGGTAGAGCCGAGATCGTCGATCCAGAGGCCGTCCGTGCGCGGTTCGATCCGCGCGTGTCGGGCTGACACGAACTCGTCGCGTTCGAGCCTGATCCCGCTGTCCGCATCGCGCCCGACGGTTGTGGCTGCAGTGACCTCGATGGTGCTTCCCTGCACGAGCTCCGGGCTCGTCACGACGAGGAAGTTGCCCGGGCGCACCCCGAGCTCGGCGCGTAGCGCTGCGGCCTCCGCGGCGCCGAGCACGATGCTCTCCTGCGGAGCACCACCGATGTCCTTGGTGGCGGTGCGGACGACGAGCACGATGAAGCCGTAGAGAAGGACGAGGAACGCGATCTTCAGGATCAGAAGCGTCTCGTCGGTTGCGAGCGCCTCGACGGTCACGATTTCTGGATCGCGCGTCCGAAGACGATCTCCGTCGCGCCCAGCGTGATCCGGTCGCCGTCTCGGAGCCGTTGTCGATCGACGCGCTTGCCGTTCACGAGGGTCCCGTTCGTCGAGCCGAGATCCACGACCCAGAACGTGGAGCCCTCCTGCCGAATCTCCGCGTGCTTGCGCGAGATGTTGACGTCGGAGATGCGCACACCTGCGTCTCGTGAGCGCCCCAGGACGACGCACGGGTCACTGACTACGTGCTGTCTGCCTGCAACGGTCAGCGACACCACTTCGCGCTCCGGTTCGGGCTCGGGTGGAGGGGCATCGACGACCGGAGGTGTGGGTGCTCGGTAGATCATGGTCTGCGCCGGCTGCTCGACCGGGAGCTCCGGCGGCGGAGGCGGTTCGTCCGACGCCTCGTCGGCGACGAGGCGCGTCGCGATCCCGAACTCTCCGACGGCGAGATCGTCGTCCGTTGTGACGAGCACGACCGGAGCGCCGAGAAGGGCGAAGCGCTCCCGACGGGCGTGCTCAGCGAGGTACTCCTGGAGCTCACCGACGAGCGACCCCTCATAGCCGGCGAACTGCTTGCGGTCGTTGGGAGAGAGGTAGATGGTGTACTCGTTGGGAACGTAGACCCGTGAGACGGACACGTTACGGTGGTCGTCCATCTCCTTGACGAGCTTTCGCGCGAGCTCGATCGGCTGGACGCTCGTTCGGAACGCGCGCCCGAAGACCCCCTCGAACAGGCCCTCGATCTTGGATTCGATGCTGCGCAGCACAGGCATTCCGACGGGTACCCGCGCCGAGTGTAGTGGTCGCTCCGGTGCCTACCGGGTTGTTGCCGGATTCAGTTGCGGCGGCGCAACCCGGATGCAACGGCGGCCGCGATCGCCCACACGAGAACGAGCACGAACGCGCTTGCAACACCAGCGCCCGCTGCGATTCCGGCTGTGGTGAGCACGGCCCCGAGTGCAGCCACGCCGTAGGGCGACCGGCGTCGAGCCCACGGGAGGATCGCCGCCGCAACGGCTGCCATCACGATGGCGCCGAGGGCGATGGGGTAGGCGCTCAACGCGCCCCATACGGTGAGCGCAGTGTCGGTGACGGGATCGAGCGGCCCGATGCCGAGTGCCTCGGACGGACGGTTCACGATCGGGAGCCTCTCGCCCGTGACTCCAGCGACGAGAAGAGCCGCGAGCACCGCGAGTCCCGCCTGCGCAGCTCGTCTCACGGCGCCGCGGGCAGGCTGGACGGCGAGAGGGACGAGCGCGAGCAGGCCGGCGCCGGCGAGCAGCGGCCCGCATACGAACAGCAGTCCCCACCGAGCGTCACGCCACGAGAGCGCGAGCCACGCGAGCGCGAACGCTCCATAGAGGAGGGCCGCGCTCTCCGCGTAGTTCCCGAGCGGGAAAACCGGGGCGGCGAGTGCGACTGCAAGTCCAAGCCGCGGATCGAGCCAGGTCGCAAGACCGGCGCCGATCGCGATCGCGACGACGAGTGCTGGCGGCCAGAACGGAAGGAGCGTGGCGCCGATTGCGGCAGCCACGACGGCGAGGCCGATCGGAGCGACGCGTCGCGCCAAGATGTTCGCCGGGGCGTCGACGGACGGCGCCGGCTTCTCGCGTGGCGCGCGGGTCTCTCGAGCTGGAGACGCTCGAAGTGAGTTTCGGAGCTGCGCTGCAAGCTCCGAAGCGCGCGGCCGCCCTTCGGGATCCGTGTCGAGCGCTCCGTCGACGGCCGCGATGAGCCTGCGCGGGAGGTACTTGCGTTCCAACACAAGTGGAGGCGCGCCTGCCTGTATGGCACGAGCGACCTCCTGGAGCGGGAGGCCCCAGAACGGGTGTCGTTCGGCAAGAGCCTCCCACAGCAGGACACCGACGGACCACACGTCGCTCTCGGGCGTGGCGTCTCCACCCGCGAGTCGCTCGGGCGCGATGTAGGCGAGCGTTCCCGGGACGTCTCCAACGGCGGTGAGCGTGTCCGCGCCGTCGAACTGTGCGAGGCCGAAGTCGAGGAGCCGTACCGCGATCTCGTCCCGATCCTCGAGGAGGATGTTCGACGGCTTCACATCTCGATGCACGATCCCGGCTCGATGGGCGTGTGCGAGCGCGTCGAGCACCTGCGCAGCGACTTCGACTGCATCGGCGTCTGTCAGGACACCTGCGCGTAGCGCCTCTCGAACCGTGCGGCCGGGTACGTACTCGTACGCGATGTAGACGTGGCTGGCGTCGTGCCCCACGTCATAGGCCCTCACGCAGCGGTCGTGCCGGAGGCGGCGTGCGGCGAGCGCCTCACGCTCGGCGCGGGCGGCCGCCTTTCCTTCCCGAGGGATGATCTTGAGTGCGACGTCCAATCCGTTGCGCTCGTCGAGCGCGAGCCAGACGGAGCCCGAGCCGCCGCTGCCGAGCGGGCGCATCGGGCGATAGCGGCCGAGAACGAGCTCCTGGGTGGATGGGGCGACTGCGACGGACGACACCGGTAGGGCCACACTTAGCCGCCGTCGCTTGAACTCCTCGCCTCTGCGCAAATCGAAATCCGCTCGCGCGGATTCCGGTTGCTGGTTGATGCTGTAGTAGGACCGGGGTCAGGTCCTACGCAGCCTTCTCCGACAGTGTCCTGACCGATCCGAGGCTGGCGCAGACGCCGCGATTGGCGGACGGCCCTAGGACTCGGCAATTTGCGGCGCCCGCAGCGGACGCACTTCGTCGCGAACTTTTCTCAGGGCCCGCGCGAGAGCCGTCACGTCCCGGTCGTCGAGATGCCGCGCGAAGTGGCGATGGATTCCGTCGCGGTGGAGGGGACGGGCGGTGCGGAGGACGTCGAACCCCTTCGGCGTGGCGACGACCTCGATCACCCGCCGGTCGGCGGGTGGCCGCTCCCGCCGTACCAGCCCGGCTCGCTCCATCCCGTCGACGACGCGCGTGAGGCCGCTCTTGCTGGCCACGATCTGGCCGGCGAGCTCGTTCATGCGCAGGTGGCCCTCCGGCGCTTCCTCCAGGTGGACGAGCACGTCGTACCAGCGCAGCGAAATTCCCGACTGCTGCTGCAACTCGGCGTCGAGGATGTCGATCAACGCGTGAGCGCTCTCGAGGAAGAGTCTCCAGGCGGCGAGTTGATCTGTTGTGGGAGTTGACATAGTCCCTTCGCTATGCAATTATCCGCTACGCGACATTCCTACCAACAACAGCTGTATAGCGTAGCAGCTCGAGAGGAAGGAGCGAAACGATGTCAGACGCAGACATCACTCTGGTTGCCGGAGCGACTGGGAACACCGGCTCCGGCGTGGCGGCCTCGCTGCTTGCCAAGGGGCGGCGGGTGCGGGCGCTCGTCCGCGACGAGGCGAAGGCGGCCAACCTGCGCGAGCAGGGCGCCGAGGTCACGGTCGTCGACCTCGATCGGCCCGAGACCCTCACCGAGAGCCTGCTGGACGGGGTGACCGCGGTCTACTTCGTCACCTGGAACGGGCCGTCCGCTCTTCAGCAGTCGCGGAACCTGCTCGAGACCATCACGCGCTCGGGTGCGACGCCTCACATCGTCCGCCTCTCGGGCTACGGCACGCCGCAGAGCCGCATCATCTCCGAGCTCGCGAAATGCGAGGATGACTTGAAGGCATCCGGCCTGCCCTGGACGATCATCAAGCCCACGTTCTTCATGCAGAACGTGATGATGGCCGCCTCGAGCGTGAAGGATCAGGGAGCCGTCTACTTCGACTGGGGGAGCGGAAAGGCGGGGATGATCGACCTGCGGGACGTCGTCGATTGCGCCGTCGGCGCCCTCACCCGCAACCGCGGAGCCATCGAGGGCGAGACCTTCGTCCTCACAGGGCCGGCCGCGATCGGCTTCGCCGACGTGGCGGAGATCCTTTCGCGCGTGATCGGCCGGACGGTCGAGTACGTTCCCGTGCCGCACGCAGCCGCCAGCGAGGCGATGCTCGGCATGGGCGTGCCGGAGTGGATCGTCAAGGGCTACGCCGAGCTGAGTGCCGGGTTCGAGGACGGGTTCGCCGACCTGACGACCGACAACGTCCAGGTGCTGAGCGGCCACGCGCCTGGCGACTTCGAGCGGTTCGCACGCGACTTCGCGGAGGTCTTCGCCGGAGCCCCGGCGGTCGTCGCGTAGGCATCACGTTTCCATCGCAGAGAACTCGAGGAAAGTCGACGAAAGGAGTCACCGTGACCACAGCGATCGTTCTCCATCGAGTCGCCGACTACGACGCCTGGCGACCTGTCTACGACGCTCTGAACGACACTCGCGACGCCGCAGGCGTCACTGATCAGGAAGTGCTCCGTTCGCAGGACGATGCCCAGTTCGTGATCATCCGCCACGAGTTCGCCACCCGCGACGCTGCCGACGCGTTCTTCGGCGGCGCAGAGCTCAAGCAGGCGATGACGGACGCCGGCGTCGACACTTCGACGCTCCAGATCCACATCGCCGACCCCACCTGATCGAGCGCTGGCGGGTTCGAGTTGTGAACGGAAGAGCCCCGCCTAGCGGGGCTCTTCCACGCCGTGCTCGAACTGGCGTTCACACTCGGCCCGGTCGTAGTGCCCCTGCGACTCGGTATGAGCGGGGTCAGGTCTTGATCTAGGACTGGCGTCAGGTCTTCCACGTTGCATCCGGCGACCCCGAAGGTGCGCTTCGACTACAGCGCCAAGAGCTTCCTGCGGGAGGCCGAGCCGCGTTCGAGGTCGTCTCGGCGGGAGCGGAATCCACGGATCAACCGAATCCTGGGCTTGCGTGACGTAAATGCGCTCCTGTGCCTCGTTTAGAGTGGCGAGGCGGTCATGAGATGCCCTGCTCCAACACTCGCCCTAAGGTGCGTTCTCTGCGAGGGGCGCACATGAGCACGCGTGACGACGACATCCTCGACTTCGACTTCTTTGACGAGGAAGACCCACCGTCGTGGGAGGAGCCCTCGGAGCAGGGGCCTGGGCCGCCGCGCGATCGCGGCCCCCGCCGCCGCGGTCCACGCTTCCGCGCTCCGGGCAACTTCACGCCGCTGCTGCGGCTCATCGCACTCATCGCACTCGCGATCCTCATCGTCGTGCTGCTGGTCGTCTGGGTGGAAGGCTGCGCCACCGACGCCAAGCGCGATCGCTACGCGAACTACCGGACGGAGATAGGCACGATCGGCAATGCGTCTGCTCGTCTCGGCCAGGACCTGAACACGCTGCTCACGACCCCCGGCCTGAACCAGGAAGACCTCGACGCGAAGCTCGGCGGGTTCGTGCAGACGGCGGAGAACCAGGTTCAGAAGGCCGAGGACCTCGATCCGCCGGGCCCGATGGTCGGTCCCAACGAGGGTGCGATCGAGGCGCTCCAGTACCGCGTCAACGGGCTCAAAGGACTCCAAGCGACGCTCGCGCAGACGACCGACGAGACCGATGCCAGCATTGCCGGCGAGAGCCTTGCGCTCCAGACCCGGCGGCTGCTGGCGAGCGACATCATCTGGACGGACTCGTTCCAGGCGCCTGCAGAGGCCGTGCTCAAGGACGAGGGAATCGACGGGCTCGACGTCCCATCCTCGGAGTTCGTCACCTCGGACGACCTCATCAATCCGAGCTCGCTTGCGGCGATCTGGCAGCGGATCCAGGGGGCATCGACCGGCGGGACTCCGACGGGTCTCCACGGGAGCGGAATTGCCTATGTGAAGGCGCTTCCGAGTGGCCAGCTGCTCTCTACGACTACCGAGACGACGATCAAGGTGACTGACGAGCTCGCGTTCGAGGTTGGAGTCGAGGACACGGGCGAGAGTCAAGAAGTCCGCATCAAGATCACGCTCACGATCCCGAAGCAGCCCGACCCAATCGTGAAGACAGCGGTCATCTCGATCATCGACCCGGGCGAGACGAAGGCCGTGGTCTTGAAGGTCGGCGCTCTCGTACCCTTCGGGGAGCAGATCTCGGTGAAGGTCGACGTCGATCCCGTGCCGGGTGAGACGAACACGGCCAACAACACGGCCGAGTATCCGGTCATCTTCACGTTGTGACCGCCTCACTCGTGGTGGCGATAGCGGCCTGCGCGGCGGCGGTGCTGGCTCTCGCCCTCAGCGTCCTTCTCTGGCGCTGGATCTCGAGGATTCAGGGCACTCAATCCGTAGTGCTCGGGAGCGATCGTCGGGACCTGCTCGACTTTGCCGTCTCCCTGCAGGGTCGAATCGACGACCTCCACCGTGCGCTCGACGAGGTCGCAGCCGGGCTCTCGAGGGTAGACCGGCGCGTCGACGGCTCGGTGACGAACACCGCAGTCGTCCGCTACGACGCCTACGAGGGGACGGGCGGCCAGCAATCGGCGTCGCTCGCACTACTCGACGCCACGCGTACCGGCACCGTCGTCACGGCTATTCAAGGGCGGGACTACGCGCGCATCTACGTCAAGGATCTCGACCGTGGACGCTCATCGGTCGCGCTCTCCCCCGAGGAGCAAGAGGCAGTCGAGCGCGCGATGTCGCGGTAGCGCAAAGCTCGTTCAGATCGAAGTGCCGCTCGCCGGACTTAGCCGGTCCGGCGGCCGATCATGCAACGCGCTGAGAGGCCGGAGGCCGGCTGAGCCGGCCGGGAGGCCAGCCGTGGTAGAGGCGTTCGCAGCGCAAAGGAAAGGGGGCTCGTGGGGGGAAACATCGTTTCCCCCCACGATTACTACGCCGCTGCGACGGCCGGGCCGAGGCCCGGCAAATAGCGTCGCCAGACTTCCGGCACATGCTCCGCTGCGAGGCGAATGAAGAGCACGGGCGTCGGGGGGCGCGGCGTCGTGTGCAGCGTCATGCTCGTCTCCTCCAAGAGCCGGTCGCCCTTCCGGTGGTTACACGGCGCGCACGACGTGACCACGTTCTCCCACACCGACGTACCTCCCCTCGATCTCGGGACGACATGGTCGAGCGTGAGCCGACTCCCTCCTGATCCGCAGTACACACACTGCCAGCCGTCGCGCGCGAAGAGCACGCGACGTGAGATCCGCCTTGTGACGCCTCGCGGGACACGGACGTACGTCACTAGTCGAATGACGTGCGGCCGTCGGAACTGCATGCACGCGGATCGGATCGGACGCTCGTGGCTCTCGAGGATCTCGGCCTTGCCCTTCCAGACGAGCACGTGCGCACGGCGAAGCGAGCAGACGTTCAAGGGCTCGTAGCTCGCGTTGAGGACGAGGACGCGCTCCACCGCGCGCGCAGCGTAGCACCCGATTCCGCGTCTCTTATGACGCACGCAGTGAGGCGAGGCTGCATGATACGCGTGATTTATGCATAATACGCCGCATGGCAACTGTGGCCATCGTCGGCGCTTCGGGGTACACGGGTCAGGAGACGCTCGACCGCGTGCTCACGCATCCTGCGCTAGAGCTCTACGCGCTCGGATCCGACTCGCTCGCGGGTCAAGCTGCCCACGCACTGGATCCCCGCCTCGGACGCAACGGGTGGAGTCGAATCCCCCGCTTCATCACGAACGAGGCGGCTCTGTCGTGCGGCGCCGACGTGACGTTCGTCTGTCTCTCGCACGAGGAGGCCGCGCGGCTCGAGCCACCTGCGCGCGGGATCGTCGTCGATCTCTCAGGAGCGCATCGCTTTGCCGACGCCGACGTCTATCCGGCCTGGTACGGGTTCGAGCACCCTGCGCCGAGCGGTCTCGAGAGTTGGTCGTACGGACTGCCCGAGGTGAGCCCGCCGACCGGGCGTCTGATCGCCAATCCGGGCTGCTACGCGACCGCTGCACTTCTCGCGCTCGCTCCCCTCGCGGACGAGATTCAGCGCGACGGAGTCGTCGTGGATGCCAAGTCCGGTATGACGGGCGCAGGCCGCTCGCTCGCCGCTTCCTCTCACGCGGGCGTCGTGCTCGAGAACGTGACCCCGTATCGAGTGGGCGGCCACCAGCACGCTCCCGAGATTGCGTCGCTCCTCGGCTTCCCCGTCACCTTCGTCCCGCATCTCGTCCCGGTGCGCCGAGGCCTGCTCGCGACGTGCTTCGTGAGATCGCTCGGCGCCGACCTGCGCGCGGTGCTCGAGGATCACTATGCGACGAGCCATGTCGTGACGGTGCTCCCCGAGGGTGTCGTCCCGGACCTGGCTCGAGTGCAGCAGACCGACGGAGCCGAGATCGGTGTCTTCGAGGATCGGCTCACCGGTGGCGTGATTGTGATCTGTGCGCTCGACAACCTCGGCAAGGGAGCTGCCGGCCAGGCGGTGCAGAACGTCAACATCCTCTTCGGGCTCGACGAGACTGCGGGGCTCCGGCTCTCCGGAGTGCTCGTCTAACTGTGTCTGTCACTGCGGCGCAGGGGTTCGAAGCCAGCGGCGTCCATGCAGGCATCCGGCGCTCGGGTCCCGATCTCGCGCTCGTGCGCTCTGTCGGTCCGGC
>JAERMP010000059.1 GCA_016844515.1 Thermoleophilia bacterium
GTCTCGCTGCGCCCGCCCCCGTACGCGTCGGCGGTGTCGAACGTGGTGAGGCCGAGCTCCCAGGCGGTGTCCATGATCCGGAACGCCTCGTCGCGCGGAATCCCCTGGCCGAAGAACGCCGGAGAGGATCCGACGCCGCCGAAGTTCCCGCAGCCGAGGATGATCCGCGAGACGGCGACTCCGCTGTTTCCGAGCTCGCGCTGCTCCATGCGTCGATCCTACGAGGCCTCGGCGGTGTGCGCGCGCGCTTGTCCCGGCATACGCGCGAGCACGAACAGGCCCGCCAGTGAAGCTGCGGCGGCCGCGAGAAAGACTCCGCTGTAACCAGCCGCGTCCGCCACCGCACCGAGGCTGACGGCGCCGACGGCGAAGCCGACATCGGCGAAGGCCGTGAACGTGCCGACGACGGAGCTTCGATCGGCGGGGGGCGCACCTGCAATCGCGAGTGTCATCAGCGACGGGAAGGCGAGTGCCTGGCCGACGGCGAACACCACCGTCCCCGCAATGAGCCCGACCTGGGTACTCCAGAGGCCGATCACGACGAGGCCCGACGCCAGCAGGACGAGAGCGAGGCTGGACGCACGTTTCGGTCCCAGTCGATCGGGAAGGCGACGACCGATGATCCGGATCCCGACGATGATCACGGCGAGGAGGAGGAAGAGGGGGCCGACGCCGTCAAGGCCGAGCTCACGTGCATAGAGCGCGAGGAACGTGTAGTAGCCGGCGAATCCGAGCACGGCCGAAACGAGAACGAGTCCTGGGCGGAACGCGGCTGGATGGAGCAGCTTTCCCGACGACGGCTCGTCGGTGACGGGCCGCGTCTCGGGCAAGAGGAGCCCCACCAGCGCCGCAATCACCGCGCTACCGGCGGCGACGAGCCACACGAGGTCGAACCGGTCGGCGCCGAGAAGCGCCTCGCCGATGACAGGACCGAGAGCCAGGCCGCTCCAGAAGCCGATCGTGTAGATGCTGAGCGCCTCTCCCCGCCGGTCGACGGGCGCCAGGTCCGCGACGATGGTTCCGGTCCCGACGAAGACGAGGGCCTCTCCGACTCCGGTCGCCAGGCGGAGGGCGATCAGCGTCGCGAGGGTCCCCGTCAGGGTGTATCCAGCGATGGCGATCGCCATGACGAGCGATCCCGCGACGATGAGCAACTTGCGCCCGCGGCGGTCACCGAGACGACCGGCAAGCGGTTGTGCCACCAGCGCCATCGGGCTCGACATTCCGACGGCAAGCCCGACGCCGATGTCGCCGACGCCCAGTGGCCCTCGGGCATAGAGCGGGAGCACGGGCAGGAGCATCCCGATCGCGAGGAAGACGAAGAACGATGCGATGAACGTGAGGGCGAACGGCACCGTCACGATGCGATCGGCGCGGCTCACCGGCCAATCGAATCAGATCGACTCTCCAACGGGACGTTAGGCTTGGCGCTGTGGCCGACGGAATCAGCGTCGAGGAGCTCCAACTCGCGGCGCGGAACCACGGAATGCCGCTCGAGGCGCTGCGCTGGGAGGTTACGCCCGTCGGGCTCCACTACCTCCTTACCCACTACGACATCCCCGACGTCGACGCGGAGAGCTGGCGGCTCCAGATCGACGGGCTCGTCGACCGAGCGGTTTCGTTCTCACTCGACGAGTTGCGCGCCAGGCCCTCGGTCGAGATCGCGGTGACGATGGAGTGCGCGGGAAACGGCCGCGTGCATGTCGAGCCGCACGTAGTCAGTCAGCCGTGGCTTCTCGAAGCGGTCGGGACCGCCCGCTGGCGCGGAACCCCGGTCGCCGGACTGATCGAGGAGGCGGGCGTCCACGGCGTTGCGGTCGACGTTCTCTTCACGGGCCTCGATCGTGGGGTAGAGGGTGGGGAGGAGCAGGCGTACGCCCGCAGCCTTCCCCTCGCCGAGGTCCTCTCTGGAGATGCGCTCCTGGCATACGAGATCAACGGTGCCCCGCTACCGCCGCAGCACGGCTTTCCGCTTCGGCTGGTCGTGCCGGGTTGGTACGGGATGACGAGCGTGAAGTGGCTCTCGAGCATCTCGGTACTGAGCGAGCCGTTCGACGGCTACCAGATGCGGCACAGCTACCGGACAAGGCAGAACGAGGACGAGCCCGGCGAGCCGATCATGCGGATGGCACCGCGCTCGCTGATGATTCCGCCCGGAATCCCCGAGTTCATGAGCCGCGCGCGGATCGTTCCCCCCGGTCCGTGCGAGCTACAAGGCCGCGCGTGGACAGGAGAGTCCGAGATCGTCGGGGTGGACGTGTCGGCCGACGGCGGGATCACATGGCGCGGGGCCGAGCTCGACGAGGACGCGCTCGGGCGTTGGGCGTGGCGCTCGTGGAGCTTCACCTGGGACGCCGAACCGGGCGAGTACGAGCTCTGCTGCCGCGCCAAAGACGGCGCTGGCAGCGCGCAGCCTCTCGAGCCGCCGTGGAACGTGGGCGGCTACATGAACAACGCCGTGCAGCGCGTCTCAGTGACGGTCACCTCGTAGCCCGAGACGACGAAGCCCGCCTCGCGGCGGGCTTCGTATTGGTGAAGCGGGCTTGCGCCCGCGCAACGTTGACAGCCAGTCCTATTGTAGAGCCGTTAGCGCGGAGGGCGCCGGACTCGAACCGGAACCGACTTGCGCCGGTCGCACACGCTGTCAACGCTGCATCCCGCCTCGGGATTTCACCCTCCGACGCTGCGATCTAAGGTATGCGAGCCCGAGAAGTAAGTCTGCTGTCGCGACTCAATCGGCACACAATTGGCACACCCTTGCTTGCCTATCGTCTCGATGTGACCTCTCGACTCACAGGACCCGCGGTGTTGCTGATGGCGGTGGTTGCCGGAACAGTCGTCGTTGCGGTAGCCGGCGCAAGTCCAACGGCATCGACACTGCGGCTCGACGGCCTCCCGTTCCAGCCTGAGCTCGCCCTCACTTCGGCGAGGCGTTCCGTCGGTCTCATGAACCGTCGCCCGGCACCCGCAGACGGGATGCTCTTCGTCTTCCCGAACGACACCACGGGCGGCTTCTGGATGAAGAACACGCTCGTCCCGCTCACGATCGCCTTCTTCGATGCGCGGGGCAAGCGCGTCCGCAAGCTCTCGATGACGCCTTGCCGTCAGGAGGTGTGCCCGATCTACAGTCCCGGCAGGCGGTATCGCTTCGCGCTCGAGCTTCGCGCATCCGACACTCGCCGTGCAGCGAAGCTCGGCTCGCTCGCGGAGCTACGACGCCTTAGCCGCCTCGCGAGCTGACTCGACCATGGCAGCCGGATCCGCTTCGCGCGCGGGACGATCGCGATCGCAACGTCTCCCGAGTTCAGTGCGCCGGCGTGGACTTGCTCCATTCGGCGGCGTTTCCGAACCCGACCTCGTCCGGTACGCCGATCGAGAAGTGGCCGTGCTGGATCTTCCAAGCGCCGTCCTCCTTGACCATGACGACGGTTAGGCGGATCGGAGCTCGCATGTCACCGACGACGAAGGCGGGCTTGTCGGCCGCCCAGGCCACGTCGCCCTCTTCCCACGCGACAGGGTCCCCTGCCTCGAGCCCCACACCCTCCATGCCCCACGCCTGCTTTCCCGTCTCGCGGCCGGCGACCCACTCGTGGAATGCTGTGCCGACGATGAGCAGGTCGTCCTCTCGTGTAAAGACCCGATCGAAGCGCTCCATGTCTCCGGGCGTGGCTTCGGAAAACGCCTCGTAGAAGCCGAGTAGTGCATCTCGCGCTTCGGGTGACTCCAGCATGTCGACCTCCTCGCTTATTTGTCCCGGGCAGATTACGGCCCGTGCTCGTCCTTTGCGCCACCTTCGCAGGTGCACTCCTCGTGCTTCCGGCGAATGCGGCGAAGGAGGCACCCGTGGTCGTCATCGACCCGGGTCACGATCTCCGCGCGAACGCGGCGACAGAGCCGATCGGGCCGGGCTCGTCGACTCGCAAGATCAAAGACGGCGGTGGCACGCGAGGCGTCGTCACAGGGGTCGCCGAGGCGGAGTTGAACCTACGCGTCGCGCTTCGGTTGCGCACGATGCTCCAGGTCGCCGGCATGCGCGTCGTGATGACGCGGACGAAAACTGCAGGAACGAGCATCGGCAATATCGCACGGGCTCGAATTGCGAACGAAGCTGGGGCGGCTCTGTTTCTCCGTATCCACGCCGACGGCTCGACCGATCCGTCCGCGCGTGGAACGCACACGCTCTACCCGGCTCTTCGTCGCGGCTGGACCGACGATGTCTACGTCGCGAGCAAGCGAGCGGCGCGGATCGTGCAGACGGAGCTCGTCGACGCTCTCGGCTTCCCCGACCGTGGGCTTCAAGAGCGATCGGACTTCACGGGCTTCAACTGGGCCGACGTGCCTGTAGTCCTCGTCGAGATGGGCTTCATGACGAGTCCCAAAGACGATCGGCTGCTCGGAAGCGTCGCCTACCAGCGACGCGCGGCGCTCGGTCTCTGCCGGGGAGCGCTCCGCGTTCTCGGGCGCTCTGTTGCTGCCTGCGGCTGATTCCCCGTCGGGTTGGGAGGCAGGCTATGGTGAGTGCGTCGGTTTGGTGTTCGGGTCGCGCGCGAGCCCCAGAGAGGAACAACTATGAGCTCGAAGAGACAGCAGACGATGGCGAAGGTGGCGCGCGAGCGCACGGTCAAGGAAAAGCGCCAGCGCAAGCTTGAGAAGAAGCAGGCGAAGAAGCTCGCGGCCGAGGGCGGTGTGCCGATGGAGGAGGACGCTTCGATCGTCCTTCCGCCAGACCTCAACGCGCGGTACGTCGACGGCGGCCCGCCTGAGCCCATGGCTGCGGCACCTGCGGCTGCCGAGGCGCCCTCGGTCGCTGATGCGAACGTGGAGTAAGGTTGGCGTGACTGGCCCCGCGTTCGGAACCAGGCCCTGAGTCCGCACTCCACCGACGCGCACGAGCGCGCAAGGCGAGGAGCTCAAGGCGAACGGATTCGGCCTGCGGGGCCAGCCTGAAGAGAACGCCTGCGCGCTAACTATCTAGGCGCGCTCTTCGATTCTCATCAAGCCGATCGTCACGATCGTGCGGTAGGTCGCGAAGGCGTGGTGCCCGGCTTGCAGGAGGTACTGGTCTCCGGCCTCGACCATGCGGCGGTAGACGTACAGAGGCACGCGCACCGACTTCTCGCAGTCGAACTTGTTGCACTCGCAGGCGAACTCGACGAGACCCTGCGGATCAGTAGCAGGACTCGATCCTGCGGCTTTCTTCTGGTTCGCCTTCCGTCGGGACGTCTGGTGGACGATCCCGTCTTCGGCGAGGCCTGTGTCAGTGACCACGAGAGGCCCTCTCGAACGGGAATCTCTTTGCAGCAACCGTGCGGCCCATGATCGCTCCTCCTGCCATGAACGGATAGGGAGGGCGCGGGCGGCGCCTTCGGTATTCGTCCTGTGTCAGTCGAGTGTACCGAGCACGTGCTCAACGCCAGTCGACCGAGACGACCTCGATCGGCTGCTCGAAGCCCTTCAGCCGCTCGGTTCGCGGCTCCGACACACGGAAAGACGACGAAGTGCCGTCGAGCGTCGTACGACTCACGAGGATCTCCGCTCCTGCCGCGGTTGCGCCGATGCGCGCCGCGATATGGACATCCTGGCCGCCGTAATCCGTGGCATCTGCATCCGTAAGGAATGCGCCACCCGCGTGCGCGCCGATCCTGACGTCCGGCGCGACGACCTCGGCGTGGAGCGCACGCTGGATCTCGATCGCCGCATCGATCGCTGCCTTCGGGCTCTCGAACGACGCAAAGAAGCCGTCACCGGTCTTCTTCACGATCTCGCCGCCGGCCTCGACGATTCGCTCGCGAACGAGCTCGTCGTGACGGGCAAGGAGCTTCTTCCACTTCTCGTCTCCCAGCGTCTCGAGCAGCCTCGTCGAGTCGACGATGTCGGTGAAGACGAACGTGCGGCGGACTTCGGCCTTGCCGAGCAGCTCCTTCACGTGCTCCGCGTCGAGCTTGGCTCCCAGCCGCGCAAACGCAGCGAGCGCGGCTTCGAGCTCCGCCGTCGCGCCGTGCTCGTCTCCGCGGCGCCGGTACGCGATTCCGAGCAGCATGCGCGCCTGCGCCGTCTCGTACGGCGCGCCGACGTCGCGCCATTCGTCGCGCGCACGCTGGAGGCTGGCTACGGCGCCGTCCCAGTCCTTCTCGGCCAGCTTGATCCGGCCGAGAGCAACGTGGATCGTCGCGTCAAAGGCGACCGCGCGCCGCTCGGCGATCTTGTACGAGTCCACGATCCGCTCGAGCTCGTCGAGGGCTTCCCGCGCAGTCCTGAGGTCGCCGGCCGCGATGGCGATCTCGACCTGCGCCGGAAGACGCCGAAGGCGGATGAGCGGATCCTGGACCTCCTCGAGCGTCCGCGTGATGCCCGCTACGGCTGCGTCGACCTTACCCTCGGCGAGACGGAGGAGCGCGAGCCCCGGCTGTGGATCGCGTCCGTGCTCGTTGGCCGTGCGGTACGCCTCCTCCGCTTCGGCGAAGTCCCCTCGCTGGCGGCGGATTTCGCCGATCTCGTAGTGCCCGTCGGCCGTGATGCTGCGGTCGAAGTCATGAAGCTCCTCGCAGGCCGCCTGCGCTTGCACCTCCGCGGCGGGCCAGTCGCCGCGGAGCCGGAGCGCCTCGGCGCGGTGGATCCGGCACGCTCCCGGAAAACCCGCGACATCGAGTTGGTCGCACCAGCGGTTCGCCACTTCCGTCCACTCGGCCGCGCGCCGAAAGTCGCCGAGATCACGGCACGAGCTGATCGTGAGGCAGTAGACGAGACCGGTCGCATGAGATCTGGCGCCGCCGGAGCTTGCGGAAGCAGTTGCCTCGTCGAGAAGAGCCAGCCCCTCTTCGATTCGCCCCGCCTTGATGTGCGCGCGTCCCTTCCCGGAGAGAGCCAGTATCTGCACGTCCGGGTCGCCGACACGTTGCGCGAGCTCGAGTGCGCTCTCGAAGAGACTCTCCGCCCGCTCGAGATCCCCCTCGGCGTACATCGCCATCATTGCGTCCGTGAGGAGCAGCCGGCTGTGCTCGGGGGATTCGGGCAGGGTCTCGAGCAAGCGCCGGGCAGTGGCGAGCCAGCCGTGAGAAACCGCGAACGCCCCGCGACCCTCGTAGTCCCAGGCGAGGGCGAGCGCCATCCGCGCCGCGCCGGACTTGTCGCCCGTAGCGTTGAAAGCGGTGTGTGCTCGTTCGCGCAGCGCGATCGCCTCGTCGAGCTTCCCGCTCCACCATGCGGCCTCCGCGTAGCTCTCCAGATCGGAGGGCGCCAGTTCCCCGGCGTCGATCTCCGAATACATCGTGTAGGCCGCGCGCCATGCCTGGCGCGCCGCAGCCGCGCGTGCTTCTTCGAGCGAGTCGACGACCTGGGACACGGGAGGCTCGCATTGTGGCCGTAATCCCCGTTCCCAGGCAACCCGACGGCGCGCGTCGGGTAGCGTCCGCCGCATGAGCGACGACGAGAAGACCGAGGCCAAGCCCGACCACGAGCCGCCCGCGGGTGCGGAGACCACCGCGACGTGGGGCAAGGGAAGGAAGGCGATCCAGTACACGGCCACGGCCAAGTGGATCGTCATGCGCAAGAAAGAGAAGCCGGCGGCGGAGATCTTCTCCGTCTCGTATGTCGGAGCCGGCGGTGATCGCGACCGACCGGTGACGTTCGTCTTCAACGGCGGGCCCGGCGCGTCATCCGCGTATCTCCACATGGGGGCCGTGGGGCCGCAGCGGGTCGCCTTCCCCGCCGACGGCACGCTCCCCGAGATGCCCGCGCGGCTCGTCGAGAACGAGTCGTCGTGGCTCGCGTTCAGCGACCTCGTGTTCGTCGATCCCGTCGGGACAGGCTTCAGCCGTATCATCGAGCCCGAGAAGAAGGACGAGGCCAAGGACGCGAAGCCGGAGGACGCGCACGATCCGAAGGAGTACTTCGGCTACAAGCGCGACCTCGAGTCGCTCTGCGAGTTCATGGGCCGCTGGCTCTCGGATCACGGCCGCTGGGGCTCGCCCGTCTTCATCGCCGGCGAGAGCTACGGCGGCTACCGCGTCGGGCGTCTCGTGCGCATGCTTCAGGAGACCGCGGGCATCGGCCTGAACGGCGCGATCCTCATCTCACCGGCGCTCGAGATCACCGGCCTCGCGCCCACGGACTACGACGTCCTCGGCTGGATCGATCGCGTGCCCACGATGGCCGCCGCCGCGGTGCATCACCGGCGCTCTCGCGCGTTCAGGAAGGGAACGGCTCTCGGGAGGGTGCTCGGCGAGTCGGAGGAGTTCGCGACGGGCGACTACGCCTCGTTCCTCACCCGCGGCGCGTCCATGCCCGTCAAGGAGCGCGACCGGATCCTCTCCCGGCTGGCCGACATTCTCGGTCTCCCGCTCGACATCGTCGTTCGCGCTGAAGGTCGCGTCTCGTTCCTTACCTTCGCGCGGGAGCTTCTGCGCGACGAGCGCAAGGTGCTCGGCCTCTACGACACGACGATCACGGCGACCGACCCGTTCCCCGACCGTGACGGGTTCACGTGGCCTGATCCGACGCTCTCGGGCATCAGCCCGGCGTACACGATGGCGGTGAACCGCATGCTGCGCTCGGAGATAGGAGTCGAGACGGACCGCGAGTACATGCTCCTGAGCTACGAGGTCAACACGGCCTGGAAGAACGACACGGAGCACCACGCCTTCGCAGCGCCGCCCGGCGCAACCGACGACTTCCGGTACGGGATGGCGCTTAATCCGCACATGAAGGCGTTCATCACGCACGGGCAGTACGACCTCGTCACCCCGTACTACACGAGCGACCGACTTCGGAACCTGATGCGGCTCGACCCGCAGATGGCGGATCGCCTAACCGTCCAGCACTTCGGCGGCGGGCACATGTTCTACGCCTGGGAGGCGAGTCGGACGGCGTTCACCACCGCCATCGCGGCGTTCGTGTCGAGCGCGACCTAACCAGGCACCATGGACCCATGAACGAGTCGGTCTGGGACTATCCGCGCCCGCCGCGTGTCGAACGGACTGGGCGTCGCGTCGCTGCCGTGTGTGCGCGGTAGATTCCGGCGGTGCGGGACGACGACGGCTACTTCGACGAGCGCGTCGCCGCGAGGTACGACGAGTCCGCTGCGGAGATGTTCGACCTGGCGGTCGTCGACCCGGTCGTCGACCTCCTCGTAGAACTCGCCGGGAGCGGACGCGCGCTCGAGCTCGGGATCGGGACGGGCCGGATCGCGTTACCGCTCGCGCAGCGGGGCGTGCCGGTACACGGGATCGAGTTGTCGAAGGCGATGGTCGCGAGGCTCCGCGCGAAGCCAGGCGGGGAAGACATCGCCGTGACGATCGGCGACTTCGCGACGACGACCGTGGACGGAACATTCTCGGTCGCCTACCTCGTTTTCAACACGATCATGAACCTGACGACGCAGGACGAGCAGATCGCGTGCTTCCAGAACGTTGCCGCGCATCTCGAGCCGGCCGGGTGTTTCGTGATCGAGGTGGGCGTTCCGGGGCTCCAGCGGCTCCCACCCGGCGAGACCGTTCGGGCGTTCAACGTGAGTGCCACGAGGCTCGGCTTTGACGAGTACGACGTCGTGTCGCAGGGCCTGATCTCCCATCACTACTCGGTCGTCGACGGCAAGCTCGAGGTCTTCTCGGCGCCGTTTCGCTACGTGTGGCACTCGGAGCTCGACCTGATGGCACAGCTTGCCGGGATGAGGCTGCGCGAGCGCTGGAGCGGGTGGAAGCGGGAGCCGTTCACGAGCGACAGCCGCAAGCA
>JAERMP010000060.1 GCA_016844515.1 Thermoleophilia bacterium
ACAGGGTGTTCTGCTCGAGGACGTACCCGGGGAAGGTCTCGTCCTCGGCCTCACGGGGCAGTTCTGGCGGTTCCGCGGAAGTTCGATCGCCGATCGGCCGCGAACCGTCGAGGAGTTCGTCGCGTTCGACCGGCCCGACGTTGCCAAGGCGGTGATGGATCTCCGCGTCCACGCCGACGGCGAGGCGCGAACACGCCTCACGACCGAGACGCGCGTCCACGTCCCCAGGGGTGCCGCTCGCCGCAAGTTCCGCCGCTACTGGCTCGTCGTCCGCCCCTTCAGTGGGCTGACGCGGATCCTTCTCATTCGAGCGGCCCGGCGGAGAGCTGAGGCACTGGCATGAAGCTCGTCACGTTCGGCGAGGAGGGTCGCGTCGGCGTCCTCGATGGGGACGAGATCGCCGTCCTCGACGTCCCCACCATGCGCGAGTACTTCGAGCGCGGCGGGGCGGACGAGATCGGTGAGCGTGTCCCACTCGCTGAAACCCGTCTCCGCGCGCCGATCATCCCCAAGAAGTTCTTCCACACAGCGGGCAACTTCCGCGAGCACGAGAAGGAGTCGAAACAGGTCGGCTGGTCGCACGAGATCGCCCCCTGGATCGTCTTCTTCCAGAACGTCGACGCGATCGTCGGCACCGACGAGCCGGTCGTCTACCCCGAGCACCTGACCGAGGAGCTCGACTACGAGCTCGAGCTGGCGGTTGTGATCGGCAAGGCGGGAAAGTGGTTCTCGCCGGAGGAGGCGAGCGACTACATCGCCGGCTACGTGATCTTCAACGACATCACGGCGCGGGACATCCAGCGGCGCGAGATGCGCTCGGGCGTCTTCTCGTTCTGCAAGGCGATCGACACGTTCTGCCCGCTCGGCCCCTGGATCGTCACTGCCGACGAGATCCCCGACGCGCACGACCTCGCGATGGAGCTGCGCGTCAACGGAGAGGTGCGCCAGACCTCGCACTCGGGGCGCATGAGCGTGACGATTCCCGAGATTCTCAGCCACTACTCGGCGCTCGGGTACTCCGCGGGAGACGTGGTGTCAACAGGGACGGTGTCCGGCGTCGCAGGCTTCTCTCCGAATGCCGCTTCGCTCTACCTCAAGCCGGGCGACGTGATGGAGGCCGAGATCGAGCGAATCGGCGTCCTGCGGAACCCGGTCGTCTCCTGGGCGGAGGCGCACGGTGAGCCCTCGCCGCCACGGGTTCGGTGGTAGTCGGCTCGATCGAGCTCCTTCCGGTTCCCGACGCGGTTGGGCTTCTCGCCGAGTACGGCGACGTCTATCCAGAGGTGCCGGCGGAGGCATGGGAGCCCTACCGCGAGCTCTACCCGGAGCTCTTCTCCGCTGAGAGCTGGCGCCTACCGTGCAACTGCTTCATCGTCCGCTCGGGAGGGATCACGATCCTCGTCGACACCGGCGTCGGGCCGCCTGGTCTCTGGGACTGGACCGCCGAGGACGAAGGTCGCCTGCCAGGCGCGCTCGACGATCTGGGCATCCGGCCGGACGACGTGGACATCGTCTTTCTGACTCACCTCCACATCGACCATCTCGGCTGGAACACGGACCTCGAGGGCGTCGCGTTCTTTCCGCGCGCGCGCTACGTCGTACATGAAGACGCACTCGCCTTCGCACGGACACGCCCGAATCTGCCGCACATTCGCCGGTGCGTCGAGTCGCTCGTCGACCGTTTCGAGACGGTTGCGGGTGACGTCGAGCTCTCGCCCGGCGTGGCTGCATTCGTGGCGCCGGGTCACTACCCCGGGCACATGGCGCTTCGCCTCGCCGCCGACGGGGAGCAGGCGGTCTTGCTCGCAGATACGGCTGTCCACCCGGCATTGCTGAACCAGCCCGACTGGGTCTACGCCGCCGATGGTGATCCAGACGCGTGTGCCGACACGCGGCGAGCGCTACTCCCGGAGCTTGTCGACCGCGACGTCCTCGTCGCTTGCGGGCATTACCCCAGAAGCGGCATCGGCCGCGTCGTCACGCGCGACGGCCAGGTCGTGTGGGAGGAGGCGCGCTGAGTCGCGACCTGAACCTCCTCGTGGGCGCGGTCGGGCTCTCGGCGCTCGGCGATTGGCTCGCGATCGTTCCGCTGGCACTCCAGCTCGAGGAGGCGACGGAGTCG
This sequence comes from Thermoleophilia bacterium, assembly GCA_016844515.1. The sequence goes on from JAERMP010000060.1 coordinate 2,123, forward strand.
GGGATCGTCGTCGCGCTCCTGTTCGTGGCAATCTGGTCTCCTGCGGTGTTGCTCGCGGGGCCGGCGGGCCTCCTGACCGATCGCTACGACACACGGAGGGTCATGCTCGTCGTCTCGCTCGCGCAGGCCGTCGTGGCGATCGGGCTCGCTTTCGTGAGCGGAACTGCGGCGATCCTGGCCTTGGCAGCGTTGCTCGGAGTCGGGTTTGCGCTGGCGCAGCCCGCGGAGTTCGCGCTCGTGCCCGCGGTGGCAGGTGAGGCGAGGCTCGCCGTCGCGAACGGCCGCGTCGAGACTGCGCGCTACATCGGCTTCACGATCGGCCCGCTCGCGGGCGGCGCGCTAGCCGCGGTCGGAGGCTTGCGCACGGCGATGCTCGTGAACGCGCTGACGTTCCTGATCGTGGCCGTCGCAGCGGCAGTCATACGAACGACTCGCGTCGAGCGGCCTGCTCAGCCGGAGGCACGCCAGCGAAGAGCCTGGGCGGGCGCGGCCTTTCTCGTGCAGGATCGAGTCCTCGCCGTCGTGATGACCGTCGCGTTCGTCTCCCTTCTGTTCATGACCGCCTCGGCGACGGCAGAGGTGTTCTTCGCGACCGACTACCTCGACATCGGAGATGTCGGGTACGGGGCTCTTCTCACCTCCTGGACGCTCGGAATGGCGCTCGGGGCGACGTTCCTCCCTCGACGCGTCGCGACCGGGATGCTCGCCATGGGCGCGCTCGTCGCGATCGTCGTTCAGGGATTCGGTCTTGCGGCGCCTACGCTCTGGCTCGTGCCCGCCTTCGCGTTTGCCCTCTACTTCGTCGGCGGCCTCGCGCACGGGACGAAGAACGTCCTCGTGCGGACGCTGATCCACGAGCGGGTGCCAGAGAGCCTGCACGGACGGGCGTACGCGGCGTACAACGCACTGCGCAACGGCGCCGAGCTCGTCGCGCTCGTCGGGGGCGGGCTCCTCGTTGTCGCTCTCGGAGCGCGCTGGACGCTCTTCTTCGCGGGAGCGATCCCGATGGCTGCCGGACTTGTTGCGGTCATTGTTGCGCGCCGACGCCTCGCAAACCCGGCGATCGTGGGAGCGGCCGCATGAGTTGGACGCGCGACGATGCAAAGCTGGACCGGGTGCGCGCACTCATGGCGGAGCGAGAGCTCGACGCGCTGGTCGTCCGCGCGCCCGACAACGTCCTCTACCTGACGAACTTCTGGGGGATGAAGGGCTATGACGCCTGCGTCTTCCCGCGCGACGACGACCCGACCTTGATCTGTCTCGAGGCGAGTGAGGAAGACGCCGCGCGCACTGCGTGGACGGAAGACGTTCTCCTCTTTCAGGGCTACGACCCGTCGGATCCGCGACCACCCGGTGCGCGTGTGCTCGAGCTTGCGCGAGCAGCGGCCGCCGAGTATCGGGCGGTGGGCCTCGAGCTCTCGCTGGGAACGCAGGCGGCCGACCGAATGGTCGGTGAGCCGACGACGTTCACGCACGAGTGGTTCACCGCCTTCGGCGACGTGGTGGACGCGACGCCTCTCCTCGCCGAGGCCCGCGCGCTCAAGACCGAGCAGGAGATCAAGCGCATGCGTCTCGCCAACGAGATCGCAGCGGCCGCGATGGAGCACTGCAAGCTGGTCATCGAGCCGGGGATGAGCGAGGCGCAGATAGCGGCCGAGTGGGAGGGGTTCGTGCACGGCGAGGGAACCGGGTGGGAGGATAAGGTCGACCTCGCGCTTGGCTTCTCGCTCGTCTGGTCAGGATCCGGGATCAAGACCTTCACGGCGACGACATCACGAGCAGTTGTCGAGGGCGAGCCTACGCTCTTCGAAATCTGGGTCTGCGCCGACGGCTACTGGTGCGACCACACGAAGAACCTCGTCGTCGGGGAGCTCACGCCGGCGTACCGCGAGCTTGAGCAGGGGCTCATGGAGGTCTACGAGGATGCGATCGACTTCGCTCGGCCGGGCGCGAGCCTCGCCGAGCTCGACCGGCGCGTCCGTGCAGGGATCGCGAAGATGGGCTTCCCGGGCCAGCCGTCGCATCCGATCTGCCACGGCGTCGGCGCACGGGCCCACGAGCCGCCTTACGCCCACCAGGCAGGAGGCGGTGAGATCCGGCAGGGCATGGTTCTTGCAATCGAGCCAGGATGCTATATCGAGGGCGGCGGCGGGCTCCGGGTCGAGGACAACTTCCTCGTCACGGAGGACGGCGCCGAGAAGCTCTCACCGTTTCCGGACGGGATCGTCGCCGCCTGAGAGCTCGTCTTGCAGAGCCGGCGTGCGGCGCGGTCACTCCAGGGGATCGAGGGCGAGCGCGACCGCCTCGTCGAGGCTCAGCTTGGCGCCTGCGTCCCAGGCTTTGTCGAAGGCGGAGTCGTCCAACAGCGTGTGAACTGCTGCCAGCGCCTCCTCGGTCTCGAACGTCATCCACGACTCGAGGGCATAGCCGATCTCGTCCCGTAACGCCGTTGCCCGCGAAAGTAGCTGGGCGGCAAGTTCCGGTCTCCCCATCCGAGCCGCGATGAGCGCGAACCGGATGAGGTCGACGCTGAGAAACGGAAGATTCCCGAGCTCGAGGTCGATCCGACACGACTGGGACTGGAGAGCGTGCGCATCGCCAAATCGGCCCTCATTCGCAGCCCGATCAGCCAACGCTCCAAGCGACCGCGCCTCGATCCGCCTATGGCCGTGCGCCCGGGCGTGTTCCAGGTTCTCCTCGGTGAGGGCCCAGAATCGCGCGTTGTCTCCGAGCTCCTCGTATGTCCAGGCACGCGTCCTGTTGGCGCGAATCGCCATGTCCCAGTCGCCGAGCTCACGAAGAGCTGGAACGACGTCCTCGAGGATCTCGAGCGCCGCGGACCACTTCGCCTCTCCGGTCAAGAGACACGCGTCTTCGTATCTCGCGAGCGCGTGCAGGTGGTCGTCCCCGAGCGCAATGCTGACGGCGAGCGCTTCATCGACGTGGGCCCTCGATGCCGCGTCGTGGCCGGATATGACGCCGGCGGAGCTCGCAGCGATGAGCGCGCGGCAGCGCGCGTCAGTCGGCTCAGGGTCTGCTGCTAAGGCGTTCTCGAGTCGCGTCCATCCTTCCGACACGTACCCTCGCGTGAACCAGAAGTCGTGGAGCGCCGCGTTTGCGCGAAGGACGCGTTGCGTCTCCGCCGCGGCAGCGAAGTCGAGCGCACTCCGGACGTTGTCCACTTCGAGGTCCAAGCGATCGAGCCAGTTGGCATCGATGGCGAGATGCGGTTCCGCCTCCTCCGCGAGCGCGAGGAACCACTCGGCGTGGCCTCGCCGTAGCTTGTCGGTCTCGCCTGACGCATCGAGCCTCTCGGACGCATACTCGCGGATCGTCTCGAGCATCCAGTAGCGAGGCCCGAGCTCCGACTCGCGCTTGCGCAGCAGGCTCTTGTCGAGGAGCGACTGGAGCGTGTCGGGGTCGGCATCACACATCGCTTCGGCGGCCTCGTACGTGCAGCCACCTGCGAAGACGGCGAGTTGGGCAAAGAGCGTCTGCTCCTCTTCGGAGAGGAGGTCGTACGACCACTCGATCGTCGCGCGCAGGGTCTGCTGGCGCGGATCGGCGTCGCGCTCTCCTTTGAGCAGGTCGAGCCGCTGCGAGATCCGCTCGAGGAGCTGCTTCGGGCTGAAGAGTGCCGTTCGTGCAGCGGCCAGCTCGAGCGCGAGCGGGAGCGAGTCGAGGCGAGCGCAGAGCTCTGCGACGTCCTCGCTCGGAGCGAAGGAGGGATCGACGGCGCGGGCGCGGGCGACGAAGAGCGCCTCGCCGTCGCTTTCGACCAAGGGTGGTACGGGGTAGGTCTGCTCGCCCGAGACCCGCAGGCGTTCCCTGCTCGTGACGAGGACCTCGAGGTTGGGGCAGGCGCTGAGGAGTCCAGCGAGCTCAGCTCCCGCCTCCACCACCTGCTCGAAGTTGTCGAAGAGGCAGAGCATCGACTTGTCGGAGATGTGCTCGGCGAGGCCGTTCTTGGAGCCGACCACCTGTGCAGCCGTCTCGAGGACGAGCGTGGGATCGCGCAGGGGCGCAAGCGGCACCCACCAGATCCCGTCCGGGAAGGAGTCGGATGCTTCCGCCGCGGCCTGCAGGGCGAGACGGGTCTTCCCTGTCCCTCCCGGGCCGGTCAAGGTGAGCAGGCGCGTGTCCTCGCGCGAGAGGAGCGAGAGCACCTCGGCGAGTTCGCCCTCCCTCCCGAGGAAGGGGGTAGCGGGGATGGGGAGGTTGGTGCGGTACAGGCTCTTGAGCACCGGGAAATCGCCGTCTCCGAGCTGGAAGATGCGCTCGGGAGCGGAAAGATCCTTGAGCCGATGCTCACCGAGGTCGAGGAGTGGACTGCCTTGTAACAGACTGTTACTTGGCTCGATCAGCGCCGCGGTGGAGGAGGAGACGAGCACCTGCCCGCCGTCCCCGGCAGCGGCGATGCGGGCAGCGCGGTGGACGTCACCGCCGACGTAGCCCTCCTCGGTGAGAAGGGGCGTCCCGGTATGCAGACCGATGCGCACTTGCACCTGCCCTGACGCGAGCGCCTCGGTCATCTCTGCGGCTGCGGCGAGTGCGCCGGGCGCGGTCGGAAACGCGAAGAAGAAGGCGTCTCCCTGCGTGTCGACCTCGACCCCGTCGTGGTGGGCGCATGCCTCGCGGATCACCCGCCGGTGCTCGGCCAGGGCGTCCGCATACCCCTCGGCTCCCAGCTCGTGCAGCAGTCGCGTCGAGCCCTCGACGTCGGTGAAGAGGAAGGTGACGGTGCCGGAGGGGAGGTCGCTACGCATCGAGCTCCGTCTCCACGAGCGCGAGTGCGATCGCCTCGTCTTCGGAAAGCGCGCAGCCGCGCTCCCAGGCAGACTCGAAGGCGGCTTCCTCGAGGGAATCGCGCAGACTCCCGCGCCGGCGTTCGATGGCGTCGGCGACCCAGCCGGCTCCGCCCCCGATCTCCTCGCGCAGTCGTGCGGCGGCAGCGAGCAACGCGGTCGCCGCTGCGGGTGCGCTGACGGCCTGAAGCGTGCTGGCCATGACGACCAACACCTCGGCGATGCCTTCGCGATACCCCTCATCGCGGTTCAGGACGAGCGCCTCCCGGAGCATCGCGAGCGCCTCGTTGGTCCGTCCTTCCTTGATCGCGAGGCCTGCGAGCTGCCAGAGCTGCAGGGCGACCACCCCGGGGTCTCCGCCGGCCCGGGCGCGGGCAAGCGTCTCCTCGTGGAGCCTCTTGCCGCGTTCGTGGTCGCCCAGCATCCGCGCGATCCACGCGATCCCGTCCCCCGCGAGGAGCACGTAGTGGTCGTCGCCGAGCCGACGGAACGCGTCGAGGCTCGCCTCGAAGAAGGGGAGCGCACCAGACCAGTCCTTGCGCTCCATAGCGGCCATGCCGAGCATGTACACCGCATAGGCCTCGCCCCACGCATCGCCGAGCGTGCGCGCGAGGTCGCGCGCCTCCTCGGCTCGCTTCTCGGCGGTCTCCGGATCGCCCGTGCTCGAGGCCATGACCGCAGCGCCATGGAGCGCCCGCACCCGGGCCGAGGTCCCGGCCCGCTCGCGAGCGAGCAGACGCTCCAGCCGGTCACGACCCTCCAGCAGATAGCCGCGCATGCTCCAGAAGCGGTAGAGGGCGCCGGCGAGCTGGAGAGCCTCTTGGGTTCGGCCGACGGATTCGAGCCAGTCGAGGACGGATCGAAGGTTGTCGTGGTCCGCCTCCAGGCGATCCAGCCACGGCCTGGGGCTGCCCTTGAGCTCGGGGAAGGCCTCCTCCGCCCGCACGAGGAAGAAGTCGGCATGGCGCTGGCGGAGTTCGCCCGCCTCACCCGACGCCTCCAGTCGTTCGCCCGCGTACTCGCGGATCGTCTCGAGCATCCAGTAGCGCTCGTCCGTGTGGCGAACAAGGCTCTTGTCGACGAGCGACTGGAGGGTGTCGAGATCGGCCTCTGTGACCTCCTCGGCGGCCTCGAGCGTGCAGCCGCCGCGGAAGACGGCGAGGCGGGAAAAGAGACGCTGCTCGTCTTCGGTGAGCAGGTCGTATGACCACTCGATCGTGGCCCGCAGGGTGCGCTGGCGTTCGGGTACGTCTCTGGCACCGCCCGTGAGTAGGGGCAGGCGCTCGTCGAGGCGCTCGAGGATCTGGGCGGTGGAGAGGGCCTTGACGCGAGCTGCGGCGAGCTCGAGTGCGAGCGGCAGGTCGTCGAGACGGGCGCAGATCTCGGACACGGACTCGTCTGGCTGGAAGTCGGGCCTGACCGCCCTCGCTCTCGCGAGGAAGAATCCGACCCCTTCCTCGTGGACGAGCGGGGGGACGGGGTACTCCTGCTCGCCAGTGACGTGCAACGGCTCTCGGCTCGTGACCAGGAGGTCGAGGTTGGGGCAAGCGGCGAGAAGCTCGGAGAGGTCGGGCGCGGCTTCGACGACCTGCTCGAAGTTGTCGAAGAGGCAAAGCATCGCCTTGTCGGAGATGTGCTCGGCGAGGCCGTTCTTCGAGCCGACGGCCTGCGCTGCCGTCTCGAGGACGAGCTTGGGATCGCGGAGCGGCGCCAGCGGCACCCACCAGACGCCGTCGGGGTAGCTGTCGGAGGCGAGGCCGGCAGCCTGCGCAGCAAGCCGGGTCTTGCCCGTTCCCCCGGGCCCGGTGAGCGTGAGCAGGCGCCCGTCCTTCTCGTAGAGGAGCGCGACGACCTCCTGGAGCTCGCGCTCACGCCCGAGGAAAGGTGTCGAGGGAATGGGCAGGTTCGTGCGGTAGAGGCTCTTGAGCGTCGGGAAGTCGCCCTCTCCGAGCTGGAAGATGCGCTCGGGCGCGGAGAGGTCCTTCAAGCGGTGCTCACCGAGATCCTTGAGCTGGATCTCGACGAGCTGCGCTGTGGACGACGAGACGAGCACCTGCCCGCCGTGGCCGGCGGCAGCGATGCGGGCGGCGCGGTGGACGTCTCCCCCGACGTAGCCCTCCTCGGTGAGTAGCGGCGTCCCTGTGTGTAGGCCGATCCGTACCTGGATCGGGCCGGAAGCGAGCACCTCGGTCATCTCTCCCGCAGCCGCGATCGCTCCCGGCGCGGTTGGGAAGGCGAAGAAGAAGGCGTCCCCCTGGGTATCCACCTCGACCCCATCGTGGTGGGCGCACGCCTCGCGGATCAGGAGACGGTGCTCGGCAAGCGCTTCCGCGTACCCCTCGGCGCCCAACTCGTGCAGAAGGCGAGTCGACCCCTCGACGTCGGTGAAGAGGAAGGTGACGGTGCCGGAGGGAAGGGTCATGGGGCCGCGGGCACCGTCTCAGTTCCCAGCACTTCATCCAGCACGGCGTCGAAGGACGCCGCTCTCCCCGCGCGCTCGGCGGCTTCGAGCTCCTCCGGCGCGAGCTGTGCGCGCGCACCCCCGATGTACCGCTCCTGCAGCCCGCTCCACCAGCGGTCGCTCTCCATTTCCAGGACCTCCTTCTCCGCGTACGCCGCAGCCGCCAGCCGCACGGCGCGAGCCCAGTCCCCCTGCCCAGCTGCGGACATGGCGACACCGAGGAGCTCATCCACGCACCGCCTGGGGAGGCCCGATGTCCGTGCGAACGCGAGCGCACGGAGGTAACGGTGCTCCGCTTCCGGGTAGTCCCCACCGACCAGCGGAGAAAGTGCAGCGCTACTTGCTCTGCCCGCCGGGCCCCGTATCTGGCTCCGAGGCCCTGGAGTTCCTGGGCCACCGGCACCGCATGCTCGATCTCGCCCGATGCGACGAGCACATGACAGAGCCCGGCCAACGACTGCCACGAGTCGAGCTCCGGCGCGCCGGCCTGCCGGCGAACGGCCAGGCTCTCCTCCAAGGCGAGCCGCGCGGCCTCGTACTCTCCAAAATTGTCGTGCGTCCAGCCGAGCTCTTCGAGGGCCAGCGCCTCTCCGGTCGCGTCGCCCAGCTCGCGCCACACGCTGAGAGCCTCCTCGAGGTAGGCCAGCGCCTTGTGCTCGTCGATGAAATCGAGTCCGCCGAGATGCGTGAGCACTCGGGCTCGAATTCGATCGCGCGACTCGTATCTCCCGAGCACTGCGGCGAGCCTGTCGCGTGCCTCCGCCACTCGCCCTCCCAGCTGCCAGTATGAGGCGATCGCACCGGCGAGCTGAGCCTCTGCCTCGGGGCGGCTGTTCGCGGCCCAATCGAGCGCGGCGCGGATGTTGTCGTGCTCGGCCCCGACGAGCGGGAGCCACGTGGACGCCGAGGCGAGGCGCTCCTCGTAGGCCCGCTCCGCGAGCGTGAGGAAGTGGTCGAGGTGCCGCTCGCGGATGGTCTCCTCCTCTTCACTTTCCTCGAACCGCTCGGCCGCGTACTCGCGGATCGTCTCCAGCATCCAGAAGCGAGGAGCGTCGTCCTCGTCCCGACGGCGAACGAGGTTCTTGTCGAGGAGGGACTGAAGCGTGTCGGCGTCGGCGCCCGCAACGTCCTCGGCGGCCTCATAGGTGCAGCCGGCGAAGACGGAGAGTCGGCGGAAGAGCTGCTGCTCGTCGTCCGAGAGAAGGTCGTGGCTCCATTCGATCGTCGCCCGCAGGGTCTGCTGCCGGGGATCGGCATCGCGTCCGGCCTTGAGCAGGTCGAGCCTCTGCGAGATCCGCTCGAGGAGCTGCTCGGGGGAGAAGAGCTTCGTCCGCGCGGCCGCCAGCTCGATCGCGAGCGGCATGCCGTCCAAGCGTCGGCACAGCTCGGTGATGGTCTCCGATGCGGGGAGCTGCGAACGCTCGCAGAAGAGCGAGACGGCCTCCTCGTCCGAGAGCTCCGGCACCTGGTACTCCCGCTCCCCGGATATGCGAAGCGTCTCCCTGCTGGTAACGAGGAGGGAGAGCTTGGGGCAAGCCTCAAGCAGCGTCCCGAGCGCGGGCGCGGCATCGACGACCTGCTCGAAGTTGTCGAGGAGAAGGAGCATTGTCTTTCCGCCGATGTGGGACTCCAAGCCGTCCTTCGCCCCCAGCACTTGGGAGACGGTCTCGAGCACGAGCTCGGGATCGCGGACAGCGGCGATCGGAATCCAGAAGGTCCCGTTCGGGTACTCGGGAGCCACTGTCCACGCGGCTTCGAGCGCGAGCCGGGTCTTGCCCGTCCCGCCCGGTCCGGTGAGCGTGACGAGGCGCGCACCGTCCGTGACGAGGGAGATGACCTCGCGCAGCTCGCGTTCCCTGCCGACGAAGGTGCTCGCCGGCGTGGGCAGGTTCGTTACCCCGATCGACCTGAGCGGCGGGAAGGCCTCCTCGCCGAGCTGGAACAGCCACTCGAGTTCGGCGAGATCCTTGAAGCGGTGCTCGCCGAGATCTATGAGGTGGAACTCGACGAGCTGGGCCGTGGGAGAGGAGACGAGCACCTGCCCGCCATGTCCGGCTGCCGCGATGCGGGCGGCTCGATGGACGTCATCACCGACGTAGCCCTCCTCGGTCAGGAGCGGCGTCCCCGTGTGCAGGCCGATCCGCACCTGCACCTGCGCAGACGCGAGCGTCTCTGTCATCTCTTCCGCTGCCGCAAGCGCACCGGGTGCAGTCGGAAAGGCGAGGAAGAAGGCATCGCCCTGCGTGTCGACTTCGACGCCGTCGTGGCGAGTGCAGGCCTCGCGGATCACGCCACGGTGCTCGGCGAGCGCCTCCGCGTAGTCCTCAGCGCCAAGCTCGTGCAGAAGCGTCGTCGAGCCTTCGACATCGGTGAAGAGGAAGGTGACGGTTCCTGAGGGAAGATCGCCTCGCACAGGCGGCATCATGCGTCAGAGCGAGGCCTGAGTCACGTGAGACGGCGGAATGCGATAGTCCGCGCGTGACTCTCGATCGCTCCAAGGTCTGGACCGGTGACCTGAATGCGAAGGCGCTCGAGCCGCAGCCGCACGGCACCGTCGGCCTCTACGACACGACGCTACGTGACGGCGAGCAGACGGTCGGTGTCGTCCTCTCGCCGGAGGACAAGCTTGTGATCGCGACGGCGCTCTCGGCAGCCGGCGTGGATCGCATCGAGGCGGGCTTCCCGCGCGTGTCCGAGGACGATGCCCGGGCAATCTCGCTCATCCTCGATGCAGGGCTCGACGCGGAGATCTGGGGCTTCTCGCGTGCGGTCCGCGCCGATGTCGAAGCGCTCGTCGAGCTCGGTCTCCAAGCGTCTGTCATCGAGAGCCCGATCTCCGACGGCAAGCTCGCGGCGCTGGGCGTGTCGCGCGACACGATGCTCGAGCGGATCCGCTCCGCCGTCTCGTTTGCCGTGGAGCAGGGAATCCGGGTCGCGTTCTTCGGCGTGGACTCGACTCGCGCAGACCTCGAGTTCGTGCGTCGCGTCTACGAGAGCGCCGTTGAGGCGGGCGCCCAGGAAGTCGTCGTCGTCGACACGCTCGGGATCGCGACACCCGAAGCGGCGGCGTTCCTCGTCGGTGACGTCGCCGAACGGCTCGACTACGAGGTTCCCGTCCACTGGCACGGCCACGACGACTTCGGCCTCGCGACTGCGGCGGCCGTCGCCGCGGTGCAGGCGGGCGCGACCTGGGTGCAGGGGACCGTCAACGGCATGGGGGAGAGGGCGGGCAACGCAGATCTCGTCGAGGTAGCGCTTGCTCTCGAGGCTCTGTACGGGATCCCGACCCGACTTCGGCTCGAGCAGGCGCGCGAGCTCGCGCGGCTGGTCCAGGAGCTCGCAGGCACCCAGCTGGCGCCCTGGAAGGCCGTCACGGGCGACAACCTCTTCATCCGCGAGTCCGGAGCCGTCGCCTCGCAGTTCCACGATCCGCCGGCGATCGAGCCGTATGCCTCGGAGCTCGTCGGCGCCACGCGCGGGATCGTGCTCGGGAAGAAGAGCGGGCTCGACTCGGTTCGGATCAAGGTCGACGAGCTCGGGCTGGACGTGCCGGAGGAGCGCTACCCCGATCTGCTCGTCGCCGTCAAGCGGCTCGGTACAAGGAGGAAGGGCCTGGTCTCGGACGCCGACTTCCGGCGTCTCGTTCGAAGAGGAGGTTGATGACATGCACCACCGCGAGCTTGTGAACCCGCCGGAGCTGCATCCTGCTCCTGGCTTCAGCCACGTCGCGATCGCCTCTGGAGAGCGTGTCGTCCACTTCGCGGGGCAGGTTGCGCTCGCACCGGACTTCGGTCTGGTCGGCGGTGACGATCTCTACGAGCAGACGCGTGCCGCGATGCGGAACGTGAGGGTTGCGATGGACGCCGCCGGGGTCACCTGGGACGACATCGTTCGCCGAACGATCTACACGCTGCAGCCGACCGAGTACGAGACGATCACGCGTGCGATCGACGATGTCACGGGCGGAGCGGAGCACCCCGCCCAGACGATCGTAGGCGTCACAGGCCTGGCGCTACCCGGCCTTCTGATCGAGATCGAGTGCACCGCCGTGACGGCTTCGTAAGGGCCGGGCGTCGCCTCCGAGTTGACTGACATGTCAGTTCGGGGGATACTCGCCCGGCCGCGTGGAACGGATCTGCATCGTCGGGGCAGGGGTGATCGGGAGCCTCTTCGCGGGTCATCTGGCCCAGGTTTGCGACGTCTCGGTTCTGACCCGTCGACGGGAGCATGCGGAGTCCTTGAACCGTGAAGGTCTGCGCGTTAGCGGGAAGAGCGACCGCCACGCGCGCGTGGCGGCGACCGATGACCCGGCCGAGCTCCCCGAGTTCGACGTCGCCATCATTGCAACGAAGGCATCAGGGCTCGAACCGGCGGCGGCGGCGCTCGAGGGCCGGTTTCCGGAGGCGACCGTCATGACCGTGCTGAACGGCATCGGCGCCGAGGAGGTCGTCCGCGCACATGGCGACTGGCCGATCGTCTCCGGCGTCACGTTCATGAGCGGGACGCGTCACTCGGACACCCACGTCGAGTACATCCTCGACACCGAGACGTGGCTCGGCCCGTACGAGGACACTTTGTTCGCGAAGGTGCGTGACATCGCCGACACGATCGTGGCGTCGGGCCTGAAAGCCGAGGCCCTGCCGGATCTGCGCCCGGCCCAGTGGTCGAAGCTCATCTTCAACGCGGCCGTCAATCCGGTCGCAGCGCTCACCGGGCTGTCGCACGACTCGCACTTCGCGCAGGACGCTGAACCGACGGATCTCGGGCATCTCGTGCACGGACTCGTGGACGAAGGCAAGGCAGTCGCCGCGGCAGCCGGAATCGAGCTTCATGACGACCCGTGGGAGATGAACGTGCTCGCGACGCAGCGAGGATCGGCGCACTACCCGTCGATGCTCGAGGACGTCGACGCTCAGCGGCAGACCGAGATCGAGCTCATCACCGGCTCGCTCGTCCGCGAGGCGGCACGGCATGACGTTTCCGTCCCGCTCCATACGCTGCTCTACGGGCTCGTCAGAGGAAAGGAAACATCGTGGCAGGTAGGACAGGAACCGACAGGAGGGCAGAGATGAAGAACGTACGAAAGGCAGTGCTCGCGCTGGCGGCCGTTGCGGTCGTATCCGTCGCCGTCGTCAGCGGCGGGACGGCTGCGCCGGAGCAGGCCTCGACGGTCACCATCGGCTGGGCGTACGACGGCATCGGGAACATGGCGCCGTTCGACGGACCGGCGCTGGCGACCGCCAAGACACGCATCGCACAGGTCAACAAGTCGAGCAAGATCAAATTGAAGCTCATCACGTGCAATACACAGGGCAACAAGCCCGCGATCGCGAAGTCCTGCGCGGCGAAGCTGCTCGGCCAGGGTGCTGACGTGGTCATGACGACCTGCGATGTCGATCTCGCCGCACCCGTGGTTCAGGAGTCCATCAACGCCGGAAAGCTGACGGTCGCTGCGTGCATCGGCACGGACCAAATGGGCCCAAAGCGCTTCGGCGCCAAGGGGCGACTTGCATTCTCGTACGGAAACGTCGCCCAGGACGAGGGCTCCGCCATGGCTGAGTTCGCATGGAAGCGCGGTTGGCGCAACGCATCGCTCGCAACGGACACGGTTATCGTGTACTTCCGGAACGTCGTCCAGGCTTTCGAGGCGCGCTGGAAGCAGCTCGGCGGGAAGATCGTCACGAAGGAGACGTATCAATCTGCCGGCGGCACTCCTGCGTCGTGGCAAGCGGTCGTCACGCGCTTGAATGCGAAGCAGGCGGACGTCATCGTGACGTCGACAGCAGCCGCGTTCGGTGCGCAGGTGCCGATCCTGAACGGTCTTCGGACGCTCGGGAACAACACGCCGATGCTCAACTCGTGGGCTGGAGACGGCAACTACTGGTACACGCCGGATCCGAAGGTGACGAACTACTTCTACGTCACATTCGCCTCGGCGTTCGGTGACGACCCGGTCGCGGCCGTCAACGCGGTAGCGAAGCGAAACAAGGCTGCGATCGCGAAGGCCGGGAGCACGGGGGGATTCATCACCGGCCCGGCAGCGATAGATGGGATCCTCGCCGCCCTCAAGCGGACGGGCGGGAACACGAACGGGGCTGCGCTCGCGGCACAGATGGAGAAGTTCAGGAACGTGCCTACGCTCTCCGGGCTCGTGAGCTTCTCGAAGACACTGCACACGGTGTACGGCCGTCAGTACCGCGTGATCCGCGTGGAGAACAACGTCCCGAAGGTGATCGGGACCGTCAAGGCGAAGGTCGTCCCGAAGATTTAGGCGACCTTGTCGGAGGCGGAAACGCATCCAGACGAGACCAGGCGGTCCGGAGCCTCGCTCCGGGCCGCCGCCGTCTCGCGTTCGTTCGACGGCATTCAGGCGTTGCGCGGGGTGACCCTCGAGCTTCACCGGCACGAGGTCGTCGGTCTGATCGGACCGAACGGAGCCGGCAAGTCCACGCTCGTGAACGTCCTCACTGGCTTCGACTTTCCCGAAGAGGGCTCGATCGAGCTCGAGGGACGCGACATCACCCGCTGGAGGCCGCATCGGCGGGGACGGGCCGGCCTCTCGCGGACGTTCCAGCACAGCCGCTCGTTCCGCGGGCTCTCCGTTCGGGAGAACGTCGAGGTAGCCGCGCTCGGCGTCGGAGCGAGCCCGCGGGAGGCCCGGAGGCGTGCGGGTGAGCTCCTCGATTCGCTGCGCCTCGAGCTCTATGCCGAAGGCCCCGCCGGGGCACTCCCGCACGGGGACGAGCGGCGCCTCGGAGTGGCGAGGGCACTTGCGACGGAGCCGCGCTTCGTCCTCATGGACGAGCCCGCCGCCGGCCTCCCCGAGGCCGAGGTGCCCGCATTCGCCGCGGTCGTGCGCTCGGTACGGGACGAGCACGACGCGGGCGTCCTTCTCATCGATCACAACATGGCGCTGATCATGGACGTCTGCGATCGCATCCAGGTGCTCGACCAGGGAATGACCCTGGCCGAGGGATCCCCGAGCGAGATTCGCGAGAACCTGGACGTGGCTGCGGCGTACCTGGGCGAGAGCGCCGTGCGCGAGGCCGGCCAATGAGCCCGGCGGTGCTGGAACTTTCGGACGTCGAGGTCGCCTACGGCGGCGTGGCAGCCGTCCGCGGCCTCTCGCTGACCGTTGCGCCGGGCGAGATCGTCGGATTGATCGGACCGAACGGCGCGGGCAAGTCGACGACGCTGCACGCGATCATGGGGCTCGTCCCGGCGCGCGGCGGCGAGATTCTCTTCGGCGGGCGCTCTCTCCGGGGAAGGGCTCCCGAAGCCATCGCCCGCAGCGGCATCGCGCTCGTCCCGGAAGGAAGACGCCTCTTCGGGGAGCTCACCGTGGAGGAAAACCTTCGCCTCGGCCTCGCAGGACGTTCAGAGTCCGCGGGAGCCGACGAAGACCTCGCAGCCGTCGCCGAGCTCTTCCCCATCGTCGACGAGTTCAAGCATCGGCACGCGGGTGCGCTCTCGGGTGGTCAGCAGCAGCAGCTCGCCATCGCGCGTGCGCTTGTCGCAAGGCCGTCGATCCTGCTCCTCGACGAGCCGTCGCTCGGGCTGGCGCCGACCGTGGTCGACCTCGTCTTCGCGACGCTCACGACCATCCGCGACCGCGGCCTTGGCGTGCTGCTCGTCGAGCAGCGTGCTCAGCGCACCGTCGCGCTCGCCGACCGGACGCACGTCCTCGCGAATGGCGAACTTCGCCTGACGATGACTCCCGACGACGCTGCCGACACGGACCGGATGGTGGCGGCGTACCTCTCGTGAACGAACTCCTCGCCAGCGGCCTCACGGATTTCGTGAGCGATGCTCTCGATCTGCAGGTCCAGGTCGACGCGATCGGTCTCGGCGCGGTCTTCGCCCTGATGGCGGTGGGGATCGGGCTCGTGTTCGGCGTCCTCCGCCTAGTGAACTTCGCCTATGGGCAGCTGGTGATGGCGGGCGCGTTTGCGCTCGCCTTCGCCTCGGATCGCGACTGGCCCGTGGGCGTCGGTATTGCGCTCTGCTTCGCCGTCGTGCTCGCGCTCTCAATGGCAATGGAGCGAGTCGTCTTCCGGCCCCTGCGAACACAATCGGGCGCGACAATGTTGGTCGCGACGTTCGCCGTTGCGTTCCTCTTGCAGAGCATCGCGCTGCTGTGGTTCGGGCCGCTGGGGAAGACTGCGACGTCGCTGGTCGCGCTCAACCGCCCTGTGTCCGTCGGCGACGTCGAGATCCGCAAGATCACGATCGTCGCGATCGTCACCGCGGCCGTCTGTCTCGCGCTTCTCGTGCTCCTCTTGAATCGAACGTCGATCGGCCTGCACATGCGAGCCGCATCGATGGACTTCTCCACCGCGCGGCTCCTCGGGGTGCGGGCGAACATGGTGAGCGGCGTCGCGGTGCTGATCTCGGGCGCGCTGGCCGCCGCGGTCGCCGTCATGTTGACTGTTCAATACCCGACGGTGACGCCGACGTTCGCCTTGCAGGAGACGATCGTCGTCCTTGCCGGTGTCGTCGTCGGCGGGATGACGCGCCTGCTCTCGGCCACCCTCGGCGGGTTCCTCATCGGGTACGTCTCGGGTCTTCTCGGCGGCGCGCTGCCGACCGCGCAGAGCCAGTACCTGCCGTCGTTCCTCTTTGGCCTCGTCATCCTGGTCCTGCTCGTGCGGCCCGACGGGCTCTTCACGCGCCATCGCGGGCTGGTGGAGCGCGTATGAGAGGTCTGCGCCCTGCTCAGCAGTTGCTTGCCCCGGCGACGCTGGTCGTCGCGGCCGCCTTGTTCGGAGCGACGGTCTCGCGATCGACCGAGATCTACTTCATCAACGCGCTCATCTCCGTCTCGATCGTCGTCGCTCTGTACACGTTCGTCGGCAACTCCGGCGTCGTGTCGTTCGGGCACATCAGCTTCTTCGCGGTCGGGGTCTGGGCTGCAGGCGTGCTCTCCGTTCCGGAACAGGAGAAGCCGGCGACGATGCCCTACCTGTTCGATTTCCTCAGCTCGACGACCGTGGGCAACGTCCCGTCGCTCGCAATCGCGGCTGCTGTGGGAGGAGCGTTCGCGCTCCTCGTGGGGCTGCCGCTCATGCGTCTCTCCGGACTCGCCGCGGGAATCGCCACGTTCGCCGTGCTCGGGATCACGAACAACATCCTCCGCTACTACGAGAAGATCGGACCGGGCCTGAACACGTTCTCGTCCGTGCCCGAGACGACCGATCTCGTCCAGGCGGCCGTCGGCGCCCTCCTGGTCATCGTGGCCGCGTTCGCGTACCAGCGGAGCCTCTTGGGGCGGCAGTTGCGAGCGACAAGGGAGGACCCGCCGGCCGCACGTGCGGTGGGTGTCTCGATCTACCGACAGCGGCTCGGCGCCTTTGCCCTGTCCGG